>SKXH01000108.1 GCA_007128495.1 Bacteroidota bacterium | reverse complement strand
TGCCGTCAAAGAAAGCGCCTTCATCAATAACCAGTTTTTTAGCTTTTATTTCTCCCCGCACCTGCGATTTTGCTTCAAACACTAATTTTTCACCGGCATTAACATTTCCTTTTACTTTACCACCTATAGTAACATTCTGTCCGCTCAACGTTCCGTCAACCTCACCCGTTTCACCGACAAACACATTTTCATTAGCATACACTTCACCGATCAATCGTCCGTCAATGCGTACACTGCCTTTGCTTTTGATCTTACCCTCAACCGTCGTGCCGGTACCGATGAGGTTAAGGTCTTTTACGTTGTCACCTTTTGCCAACTGAGTAACTCCTTATTAACTATCTTTAAAATCGAATAAATAATGAGCAGGATCGAGGGGGACACCATCTTTCCAAAGTTCAAAATGCAAGTGAGGACCAAAACTTTGCTTCCCGGTATCACCGAGCAATGCGATTGTCTCACCTCTACGAATTACCGCTCCCTGCCGTACCAAGTTCGATTGATTATGTTTATAAACTGAAAAATATCCGTTTCCGTGTGAAATTATAACCATATTACCATCGTAATATGTCCAGCCAGAAAAAATTACCGTACCTGCTGCCACGCTTGCGATAGGCGTGTTTACCTTACCCGCTATATCGATACCAACGTGGCCACTGTTCACGTCGAACCGGCGCGTTACGTAGCCATCTGCCGGCAGCATAAGCGGCATGCTTGGCCGGAAGGTAGATTCCGTCGCGGGCGATATGCGAATAGGTCTGCGAGCGGTTCCCATAATACCAAATTCATTCATCGGATCATATTCACCGGTAATTTCCTGATCGGGAAAGCTGGGCGCATCCGGTGATACATCCTGCCGCCTTACTTCCCTTCGTTCGGTGAGAGATGCCATATCAAGCGAGTCTGCCGTGGGTACATCCTCACCGAGCGCACGTCTCATTTGCAGATTATATTCCCGCATAAAAACGACATCTTCTGTTACCCGATTCAAACGATCCTGAACGTACATCAATTCATTTATATACCGCTCTTCAAGATGGGGATTTGGGATGGTAATAACGGCGCCCACAGGGGTATAGACCAATACGACAATTACAATCGATACAATAAGTACAAGTGAACTCAGAAGTGAGAGAATAACACCGAGCTTCGTCACCCGGAAAGAATGTGACCGGCCCGATTCTCCTTCAGGAACAAGCAAAATATTATATTTACGAGGATTTTTCTTACCCCGCTCCCGTCGTTCAGCCATTTAACCTATACACTTTTGGATTTTCTTACTTTTGTGGGTATTTTGCAATATTTTATTGTTCAAATAGATAAAAAGATAGTTAAAATACATACCAATGTCAATTACAATATACAACGGTAAATCCGTATTTCTTGCCAATACAAATCATTCTCACTATATTACAAAGAACCCATCCATATCGAATAGAAACAATATGATACACAATTATGATCAATACTGAAAACTACAGACCCCTTTTCTCCCACATTACCGATAACTGTACCTATCTAAATCACGCCGCAATAAGCCCTTTATCGCAAAATGTTATAGAGAAAATTCAGCAATATCTGCACAACAGATCGGTAAAGTCTATCGATAACTTTGAGAAAATGGAAGAGCATTTTATCCAAACAAAGCAGAAACTTGCGCGGCTGCTTGGGACAGATACGGAACGCATCGCATTTGTCGATAACACTTCGAACGGTCTCAACATTCTGGCCAACGGTTTGCAATGGAAAAGCGGCGACAGGGTGCTGCTCAACTCTATGGAATTCCCTTCAAATGTGTATCCGTTCCTGAATCTCAAACGGCATGGCGTCGAAGTTGATTTCATTGAACCTGATAATCACACCATCCCGCTTGAGAAAATAATCACTGCAGTTACTCCGCAAACCAGAGTGATCTCAATTAGCCACGTACAATATCTCAACGGATTTTTAACCGATCTTGAAGCGCTCGGCTCATTTTGTAGGGAAAACGGGATCATACTATCGGTCGATGTCATACAATCGGCCGGAGCGGTACCGATCGATGTCGATACTATGAAAATCGATTTTCTCGCAAGCGGAAGTCACAAATGGCTGATGGCACCGGAAGGAATTGGTTTTGTTTACGTTACCGAAGAATTACAAAATAAAATACAACAAGCATATGTCGGTTGGACAAGCGTGAGTAACTTTTTCGAGCGAATGCGCGATTTCAAACTTGAACTCGATCCAACCGCTCGGCGTTATGAAAATGGAGTGCTGAATTCCGCCGGTATTATCGGTCTGGGTGCATCGCTCGATACGCTGCTTGATGCCGGAATCGAAAATATTCACGAACATATTCTCGACCTGACCGATTATCTTATTGCTCTACTGGATGAACGGGGAATTGAATATATAACCCCCGGGGACCGGACGGAACGCAGCGGTATTGTTTCATTTAAGCCGGCCGATACCGGGGCACTGATCGGGATAATGAACGCGCGGAAAGTGCACACTGCGGTTCGCGGTGATTGCGTGCGTGTATCACCGCATTTTTATAATACCGAGGAAGAAATCGACAAATTGCTTGTGTGTGTTGATGAATGTATGCACGAAGCAAAAACGTAAAAATTTCACAAACGGGAGGAACGATGTCAGAACAATCAACACTACCACTCGATCACGAAAGTGCAGACCTTCGTCCAATGAAGAAAAAACCGAAGGAGCTGGCGGTTATTAATCAATACGGCTGTACCGGCTGCGAGGTATGTATCGAGTTTTGCCCCGTCGATTGTATATATATTGTACCCGGGCCCGAGGAGCCGCATCGAAAAAAACTTGTCGAGATAGACCTGGATATTTGCATCGGGTGCAAGCTCTGCTCTAAATATTGTCCGTGGGAAACGATCGATATGATAAAATACGATGAGGCATATCAAAAAGCAGCCGATCCGGAGTATACACTCCGTACGGTGTTCGACGAGAAGGTCTGGATGAAAGATGCACCGGCAGAACGGGTTGACTGGCGTATCGAACCGGAGTATCCGCCGCGGTAAGGATTTTATATATGTAGTCCACCTTCGAGGTGGACTACATATCGTATAATTTCATCACACCGAAACCGCTTCTTCTTTTTTCACCGGCTTTTGTTCCTGTTCATCATACCATCCTTTTAGCATTTCTTCATCTGATATTTTGCCGGTCAGGAAGTATTTTATATTCTCGGCGATGCCCGATATCACAATGTAAAGACATGGCACAACAAACAATGTAAGAAACGTTGAGGTCAACAAGCCACCAACAACAGAAAGTGCTAGCGGCCGCATCATCTCCGCGCCCTGTCCGATTCCTATTGCGAGCGGCATCATACCGAAAACGGTTGTCATCGTAGTCATCATAATGGGGCGAAAACGTATTGTTCCTGCTTCAACGGCAGCCCGCATTGGTGAGAGCTTCTTCTCACGCCGTCCGATCTCGATGTATTCCACCAATAGAATCGCGTTGTTTACCACTATTCCTATGAGCAGTATAATACCGAGCAGTACCGGAGCGCTGAGATTGGTTCCCGTTAGGAAGAGCATTAACCCTGCGCCGACAACCGCAAACGGAACTGCCGAAAGTATTACAAGCGGATTTGCCAGCCGCTCATACTGCACCGCAAGTACAACAAAAACCATAAATATTGCAAGCATTGCGGCGGTGATCATGCTTCGGTTAGTTTCACGAATAGCTTCTTCTTCACCACCATAGATAACATTGTATCCTTCTGGCATATTGTATTCCGCCATTCTATCGCGTATCTGTTGATTCACCGTTCCGATATCGGCGATGCTTGTGTTGACGTCGCCGCTTAATCTGATAACCCGCACCTGATCTTCACGTTCGATATGTGCGGGACCGTCGCCGAGCGAGAAATCGGCAACATCGCGAAGAAACACCGGAGCGCCGTTATTATTTCGATGCACTATTACGTTGCCAAGTTCATCGGGATCGGTTGTTTGTTCACGCGGCAACATAACGCGTATATCGTAATCGGTACGTCCGGTACTGAATCGAGTGGGTACTGCACCATGGACGGCATTGCGTACAGCCGTACCGATCTCACCAACTTTTAAGCCGTGGTCGGCTGCACGTTCACGATTGACATTCACCGATAAAAGCGGACTTCTGTCCTGCCTACTTAATTCGAGCCGGGCCAAACCTTCTATACCGCCGAGATGTTCGAGCAGATCACGTCCGATATGATCAAGTGTTGCAATATCATCGCCCACTATACCGAGTGATATATCGGTACCGGCAATATTGGTGCGTACACCCTGCAGCTGCGGCGGTCGTACATTAATCCGGGCACCGGCAAGCTCGAGGTCTTCGAGCTTCCGTTCAAGTTCACTCACCCATTTACCTGCAGGCATATCACGCCGTTGTGATGCAGGATCAAGCTGAATACTCCATCGTGCGGTAGCCGGCCGTTCATTGATAATGCCGCCGCCGAGATGGCCGCCTATAAGCGCAAAGGTACTCTCGATATAGGGCATTTCTTGAAATGTTTCTTCAACAATAAGCGATACGCGGTTCGTCTCATCCGGTGTTGTACCCGGTGGAAGGAATACACCTACCGACACCCCGCCGTCGTCGACTGCTGGCAGGAATTCAGTACCGAGATCACCGATCAAGAAAAAAACCAGCACAAGCAGTGCAACTGCCGAACCGATAACGGCATAACGCCAACGTACCGCGCGTTCGATAAGTGAACGATACACCGATGTGAGTCCGCCGAGTCCGCGGTTAAATCCTTTTATGAACCGTGTGTTTGCGAAACCGCTGCTGAACTTGATACGTGATAACAATGTGGCTAGCATTGGTACCAGTGTCAGTGCAGCGGCAAGCGATGCTATGATCGCGAATGAGATGGTAAGGATTAATTCACGGAATAACATAGCAGCAATTCCGATTATAAGAAGGAACGGAAGCACCGCTGCAAGATTCGTCAACGTGGCTGCTATGATTGCCGACGATACCTCCTTCGATCCGCTGTGTGCTGCATCGTCAACATTCTTTTTCAATTGGTCACGATGTCTGAAAATATTTTCAAGCATCACGATCGAGTTGTCGAGCAGCAATCCGACGCCGAGGGCAAGTCCGCCGAGACTCATAATATTCAGCGTGAGATTGCCCGCTCCCATCATAGCAAACGTAGCGGTTATAGCGATCGGGATCGAAACGCCTATAACAAAACTTTTTCGTAAACTGCCGAGGAATAACATCACTACGAGCATAGCAAGAACACCGCCGAGAATAGCCGCAGTGCTGACGGCGCGTATCGAGCTGCGGATAAAGAAGGATGAATCGCGCGTTGCCTGATACTCCATGTCGGGGGGAATAAATCCGCTTTCGCTTAACTCCTCCATCCGTGCAGCAACCTGATCGACAACCTGTACGGTATTTGCATCGGGAAGTTTCGTCACCGATACCTGCGTCGCCTGTTCGCCGTTCAAACGCACAAACATTCGCTGATCGCGGTGTGTGTCGGAAACAGAAGCTACTTCGGAAAGGGGTATTCGTCGATCTGAGTTCGGCAGTGATATCATCACCAGTTCAACATCTTCGGTCGAGGTAAACCTTCCGTCGGTTTTTGCCATCACGTCAAATGTCTCCGATGTTACCTGTCCTGCGGCAATATCGATATTTTCCGCAGCAACGGCATCGATAACATCCTGCATAGCAAGTCCGTAGTAATGAAGCCGGTCCTGATCAATCACCACCTGAATCTCACGAACCAGTCCGCCGGCAACCTCCACACCGCCGACGCCATGAATCGATATCAGCCGCGGCACGAGATTGTTTTCAAGCCAATCACGTACTTCCATCGGGGAACGTATACTTGAAGTGAATCCCGCCTGATACACCGGATCCTGTGCCGGGTCAAATTTGTAAAGTCTCGGTGGTTCTATATCCGGGGGCAACTGGGTGCGTGCCAGCTCAAGATTGCGGGATGCATCTTGTATCGCGAGATCGATATTCGTACCGTATTCAAAAATGAGATTGACGTTGGTACGCCCTTCCGACGCACGACTTTGAATGCTTACCAGGTTTTCGGTCGAGGCTAGATTGGTTTCAAGTACCCGTGTTACCTGTTCCTCCATAACCTCGGGAGCGGTGCCGGGATAATTGACCGTAACACGAATTTGCGGATAATTAATTTCGGGGAGCAGGTCAACCGGCAGCCGATCCAGCAGGAAAAAGCCGATCACGATAACGAGTGAGGCGATAGCCATCGTTCCGACCGGCCGTTTTATCGATGCACTGGAGATCCCCCTATAGCGATGGCCGTTCTTGCGGTACTTTAAACTTTTTTTCAATCAATCCTCCCTATTAATCTCTCCATTGCGTAACCTTGACTTTTGTTCCTACTGCAAGATTAGTCGGATTTGTTGCTACAATGATATCACCGGGCTGCAAACCGCTGCGTATCTCGGTCCAGTTGCTTCGCTGAATACCCGTTTCTACGTCTCTTTGCTTGAGCTGCTCATCTTCAATGACATAAACAAAAGAACGCTCGCGTGTTGATGCAAGGAGTGATTCGCTCGGTACCGCTATGACATTTTCTCTTCGATCAACGGCAAAGGTAAGACGTGCAAGATTTCCCGGACGAACAAAATTCCCGGCGGGTATATCATCGAGCAAAACCTCAACCGTAACCAAACGACTATCCTCTTCAACACTCGGAAATATACGCCGTATACTGCCCGAAAACTCTGTATCAGCATATGCATCGATCTTTACCTCAACTTCATCACCCTGTTCGAGATGAACGGCATCGAGTTCCGACACACCGACGCGTACAACAAGCATTGTTAAATCGGTAATTTGAAAAACCTCTTCATTCGCAGAGACCGCATCTCCCACCTCAACATACCGTCTTGTGACGACTGCATCTTTCGGTGCTCGAATTTCTCCGAAGTCGACACGGGTCTGCCACAACTTCTCATCACTCTCGGCAACGCTTAACTCGGCGCGTGCGTTATCGTATTCCGACTGACTTGCAAGATCCCGCTCAAATAGTTCTTTCGTCCGCTCATATTCTGCCTGCGCTCGTACCCGCAGTGCTCTGACACGCTCCAATTCGGCCCGCTGTTCGGAAACATCAAGCGTTGCGACGATATCCCCCTCCTGCACACGATCTCCCTCTTCAACATGTAGTTGCCGGATAGTGCCCGACATCTGGCTGGCGATTGTAACATACCGCAGCGGCTCGACATTTCCCGATACACGCACCGTTCTGGAGAGGTCACGTTCTTTAACCTCATATCCTGCAACAGCGGTTAATCGTTCACGCTCGGGGTTGGATGCTGACTGGTCAGCAGCTCCGTCTCCACATCCGTAGAGGGTAATTACAAAACCTAATAAAAATACCGGGAACACTTGTCTTATAATCATTAGTATTACTTTTATAATTGGGCAAAATACTCTGAATATTTTATAACATCGATAAATATATGTGAATTCCCACAAATATGCACTAAGTTTTGGCAAAAATTGTTGAGATAATAAGAATTCACTCAAAATAACACAAATGGCGAAATATGCGTTTAGTATCAAGATGTACTATGATAATTTTTTTGCTTCTCTGTTGCGGGATTCCGCCTTTGTTCCCGGCTGACAGGGACTCCGTCACATTTACCATTACGGCGGATTCTGAAGTATACTACACCGCTGACGTTCGTATTGCACTTGTTACAACTTCGACTGTCAAAGGTGTCAATAATAATATAAACGGAACTATTGAGTGGATTTCTTCCGATTTACGAACGGAAGTGTATGCAGATATCACTATCGACGCAGCGGAATTCGATTCAGGCAACAGCAGACGCGATAGAGACGTCAGGGAAATTCTGAATGTTGAAGAATTTCCGTATATTACATTTGAATTGCAGTCCATACTCGGTATGGCAAACAAATCGCTCACAGAGATAAGCGGCGAATATGTTGCCACCGGTTTGCTTACCGTGAAGGGCAGGACGAAGGAACTAACTATTCCAATACAAATGGATTACACCGGTGGAGTATTAACTGCAGAAGGATCGACCGCAGCGAAATATACCGATTTCAGTATCGATCCGCCTCGTGTGGCGGGATTTGTGAGCAGATCGCCGGATGAATTGCGTTTACATGTAAAACTAATTGCAAAAAGGAAAGAATAGGTGTACAATGAACGACATAAAATCCATCCTCGAAAAATCGAAAACAATTGCAATAGTCGGCTTATCGGATAAACCCGAACGTGATAGTTACGGGATTGCCGGTGTATTGCAAAAATCAGGTTACAAAATAATTCCCGTAAATCCGACAATAGAGGAATCGCTTGGAGAGAAAAGTTATCCCGACTTAAAGAGCATTCCGGTTGATTTCAATATTGTGAATGTTTTCAGAAAACCCCGGGATGTTCCGCCGATCATCGAAGAAGCGTTACACACAAACGCACATACTATATGGCTGCAAACCGGCATTACCGTTGACGATGAAATTGCAAAAAAAGTAGAAGATTCCGGGAAAATATTGGTACAGGATCAATGCATCGGCGTAGCGGTGAGAACTATGTTGGTTTGATTCACTACCCCTTGACAACAACCGGTAAAAATATTACATTTACCAAAGTAAAGTTTATTGTGGAATAATTAAAGACACAATTCATCCACTAACTAACAATACCCAATCACTACTTGCAAAGCCCTCCGGGATAATTCCCGTGAGGGCTTTTTTATTACTAAAAAAATTTTTGTAGACTCTTGACATCCATAAATAATTTTTATATACTTTACTCTCGTAAAGTAAAAACAAGAATTTCAATTATGAACACCAATTATAATATATATTATCCCGTACGCGAGAGACGGCATAACTGGGCTTGGTGGTGGTATACATATATACAGATTGGTGTTCTGGGAAAAGTAACATAACGACGTAGTAATTAAGTATATATAAGTTTATCACAAAAGCCCTTCTCGGAATACCAAACCGGGAAGGGCTTTTTTTATTGTAAAACAGTTAATCGTTATTTGGTTAATAGTAATGATTGAGAACAAATAACGATTAACCAATAAACTTTAACCAATCACCGAACACAAAATATAATTAAAATGGATTTTTCATTTTTTAAAAAATTAGCCGGACACCATACCATCGTACCGGTGACCGATACGATGCTTGCCGATACACTGACACCGGTATCGGCGTATTTGCGGCTTCGAAGGGGTGCAGATATGTCATTTCTGCTTGAGAGCGTTGAGGGCGGTGAACGCTTCGGGAGATATTCCTTTATCGGGAGAAATCCGTTGTTCACGCTACGCACGGAAGATCTTCACTCTATTTTGCAACCCCATAGCCGTCCAGGATTGAACGGGCAGATTGCAGGTCAAAAAAAATCAATCGATTCAAACTACTTTGATTATGTCTCTTCACTTATCAATGGACATACACTTCCACCCCTTGAAGGATTACCCCGCTTTACCGGAGGCCTTGTCGGTTTCATCGGTTACGATCTGATCCGCCATATTGAAAATATTCCGCAAACAATCACTAACGATAACGATGTAGATGATGCGATAATGGGTTTTTATCCCACTATTATTGCGTTCGATCATTTCAAGCAGCAGATAATATTCATTTCAAATGTGATTATCGATAATCAAAACGATCTGAGAGAACAATACGATAATGCGCTCGATGAAATTAAACTGTTGAAAGATATTCTTGCAGAGGAACAATCTAACTCCACCGTATTCACCTCCGATATATCGCGGGTTACTTCCAATTGCTCACGCAGTGAATTTGAAAAAAACGTTGCTTCTGCAAAAGAATATATCGGCGCAGGCGATATTTTCCAGGTCGTATTATCACAGCGTTTTCAGGTTCCGTTTGAGGGGGATGTCTTCAATGTGTACCGCGCCTTACGGTTGGTTAACCCGTCGCCGTATTTGTATTTTCTGGATAGCGGGGAATCACAAACTATCGGTTCTTCGCCGGAAATACTTGTACGAAAAGAAGGCAATCGCGCACAGATATTTCCCATCGCCGGAACACGACATAGAGGTGTGAACGAGGAAGAAGACGCACAACTCGAGCGGGAACTTCTCTCTGACGATAAAGAGCGGGCGGAACATATCATGCTTGTGGATCTCGGCCGCAACGATATCGGCCGGGTATGTAAACCGGGCACGGTGGAAGTCAACGAATTAATGCACATCGTGCGGTACTCTCATGTTATCCATATAGCATCGGATGTATCGGGTATAGTACAAGACGGCAACGATGCCGTTGATGTCTTTAAGGCGGCATTTCCGGCGGGCACGGTTTCCGGTTCGCCGAAAGTGCGTGCAATGGAGATAATCGATGAACTCGAAACAACACGCCGCGGTATTTATGCCGGCGGTGTCGGCTATTTCGATTTCGCCGGCAATATGGATATGTGCATCGCGATAAGAACATTGTATGCCAAAAACGGTAATCTTTACTTTCAAACCGGAGCGGGTATCGTCGCCGATTCAAATCCAACAAACGAATATCAGGAAACGATAAACAAATCAAACGCAATGCGTGAAGCTATTAAAGTTGCATCGAACTTATTCGGACATAAACAACCCGAAACTCAAAATATAAAACATATAACATCATGATCTTCGTACTCGATAACTACGATTCATTCACCTACAATCTCGTCCAAATCCTCGCACAACACGATGAAGTGCAGGTAGAACGTAACGATATGATCCGGGTGGATGAGATAGAAAAACGGAAGCCATCGCACATTGTCATTTCACCCGGACCGGGCAGACCGGAGAACGCCGGCATTACTGTTGAACTGATAAAAAAGCTCGGTAAAAAGATACCGACACTCGGCGTTTGTCTCGGTCACCAGGGAATCGGTTATGCATTCGGCTGCGGGATCGTTAGAGCAGAATCCTTAATGCACGGGAAAACATCGATGGTAAAACATGGCAAATCTGATTCGTACAAAGGCCTTGAAAATCCGTTTATTGCAACACGATATCACTCACTTGTCATCGACCGGAAAACACTTGTCCCTGAACTGGAAATTACCTCCGAAACCGATGACGGTGTCATTATGGGAGTTAAGCATAACCGGTACCCTCTGGAAGGGATTCAATTCCATCCCGAATCGATATTAACCACCGAAGGACCAAAGCTTATAAAGAATTGGCTTGAAAATAATTCACTCATTTCTTCAGGGAAAGCATTATGAAACAATACATACAACAATTACTCGACGGCCAACATCTCTCACCGGAGGATGCAACGGCGGCTATGCTCACAATAATGGAAGGCAAAGCAACCGATGCACAGATCGGCGCTTTTCTTACCGCTATGAAGATGAAAGGTGAGGAAGTAGATGAGCTCGCGGCTTGTGTGAAAGTCATGCGCCAAAAATCTTTGAAGATCGATCTCAACGGGACGGCTGCACTCGATATGTGCGGAACAGGCGGCGATAATTCAGGAACGTTTAATATTTCAACCGTCGCATCGTTTGTAGTTGCCGGTGCCGGAGCTTCCGTTGCAAAGCATGGTAACCGTTCCATCTCGAGCAAGTGCGGTAGCGCCGACCTTTTAAACTATCTTGGTATTAACATAACCACACCGCCGGAACTTGCAACACGGTGCATTGTCGAAACCGGGATCGGTTTTCTTTTCGCACCTACATATCACCCCGCAATGAAATATGCCGCGACACCGCGGCGTGAATTGGGCGTAAAAACAATGTTCAATATGATGGGACCGATGACTAATCCGGCAGATGTTAAGAATCAATTGGTGGGTGCGTTCAACATTGATGCGGCTCAAAAGATCGCACGTGTATTTTCACAATTAGGAGCTCAACGGGTGCTTGTCGTACATTCCGGGGATGGGATCGATGAAATATCCCTATCTGGCAAAACGCATGTCTTTGAAGCTGCATACGGACAACCGGTTCAGCAATACACGGTCACCCCGGATGATTATGGATTTTCTGTAACACCGTTGACGGAATTGTTGGGAGATACTGTTGAGACGAATGCAGAAATATCAATGAACATTCTCCGGGGAAAAGCCGGTCCTCACCGCGATATAGTTCTCTTAAACGCGGGCTTTGGATTGTATGCCGGAGAAAAAGCATCCACGCCGCAGGAGGGTATAGAGATGGCAAAAGAATCTATCGACTCGGGGAATGCTTTACGAAAGTTAAAAGAATTAATCGATGCATCGAACAGCAATTAATACAATGAATAAACTCGAGGAAATAGTTCTCCATAAACGGAGCGAAATATCTACACATAGAAAAGAGAGACCGCTTTCATTTTTAAAATTGCGGGCTTCCTATAATAGAAAACCGCGTTCATTAATTGAACAATTTCGCTCCGGTTCGAACGGCTACGGTATAATTGCAGAGTTCAAACGGAAGTCGCCTTCAGCAGGAATTATCAGTGACAATGTCGATCCCGTCGAGATTACAGCGCGATACATAAGCAGCGGTGCCGTTGCTATCTCCGTATTAACGGATGAAAAATATTTCGGAGGATCGTTGTCTGATCTTGAATCCGTGAGCAATACAGCTACCATACCGGTCTTAAGAAAAGATTTTATTGTTGATGAATATCAGATATATGAAGCAAAAGCTTATGGAGCGGATGCGGTTCTGTTAATAGCCGATGTGTTAACAAAGAACGAATTGAATAATCTCTACAAGAGAGCTGCAGATATAGGACTTGAATGTCTCGTCGAGGTTTATGATAGAAGATCCATCGAAAAAATCGATTTTGATACGATGAAACTTATCGGCATTAATAACCGCGACCTACGGACATTCACGGTAGATCTCAATCACACAAAGGAAATAAAACAACAATTACCGGACGATGTTCTCGTGATAAGTGAAAGCGGTTTACAAAACGCCGATGACATAAGGCGAGTAAAAAGCTTCGGGGTGAATGGCGCACTGATCGGCGAATCGTTAATGAAAAACGGTGCACGTATGCTGAATGAATTTAACACATAGTCGTCAGAGAGGATATGCAGAGCTTTAAAAAAATATGCGGTATTACAAACTATGACGATGCACTTGCAGCGGCCGAACTCGGTGCAGATGCACTGGGATTTATTTTTTATGAAAAAAGTCCGAGATACATCGCGCCCGAAAAAGCCGCACAGATTATAAACCAATTACCCGAAAATCTACTAACTGTCGGCGTATTTGTTAATCATTCACGCACCGATATTAATAGAATCGTTCGAACGAGCGGAATATCAGTCATCCAACTTCATGGCAACGAGCAGCCGGTAGATTGCAATTATAATTCAGTAAAAGTATGGAAAGCAATTCGTCCGGTAAACGTTAACGACCTTGAAACCTTGCAATCGTTTAACGTCGATGCGTTCGTATTCGATACGTATGATAAAAACTATTACGGCGGTACAGGCAAAACCGGAAACTGGAAACTTGCACATCAGGCAGCACAAAATCACAAAATAATACTATCGGGTGGGTTGACTCCCGATAATATTACCGGGGCGATCGAGACCGTGCAGCCCGCCGGCATAGATGTAAACAGCGGTGTTGAATCCGAACCCGGGAAAAAAGATAAACGAAAACTGAAAAAGCTATTCGGGATTCTACAGGAAATACAGAGAAATGATTTTTAATAAGCATTTAACAGCGAAAGGAAACTCACTATGTTGGTATCAATGAAATCCACCGCAACGCCGGAACAGATCGAAGCGGTCAAAGAAAAAGTACGGGCGCTCGGTTTTACGCCGCACGCGATCGGCGGAGCTCAGAGGATAGCGATCGGTATTACCGGCAATCAGGGAAAAATCGATCCCTCCCACTTTTTAACTATGGGTGGCGTCGCCGATGCTATTTCCGTTTCAAAACCGTTCAAGCTGGTGGGACGTGAGTTCAAACCCAACAACACTGAGATCAATGTTAACGGGAGTGTCATCGGTAGTAAGGAATTAACGATCATAGCCGGGCCTTGTTCGGTAGAGAATCGTGACCAAATTATAGAAATAGCCGATGTGTTATCATCACTTGGTGTAAAGTTTCTGCGGGGCGGCGCATTTAAACCGCGCACATCTCCCTACTCTTTTCAGGGCTTAAAGGAAAAGGGGCTCGCTTATCTTGATGAAGCACGCAACCGTACCGGCATAAATATTGTAACCGAAGTACGTAGTGAAGAAACACTTGCAATCGTAGCAGAAGTAACCGATATCATACAAATCGGGGCACGGAATATGCAAAACTTTGCTCTGCTTGAAGCGGCCGGAAGTACCGGTAAACCGATCTTATTAAAACGGGGTATCCCGGCAACAATTGAAGAACTGCTTATGGCTGCCGAATACATTGCCCACCAGGGTAACCCGGATATTATTTTATGCGAACGGGGAATACGAACATTTGAAACCTACACACGCAATACGCTCGACTTAAATGCAATACCCGTCATAAAAAAACTTTCACATCTTCCCGTTATCGTTGATCCGAGTCACGGTATCGGCAGATGGGACGGCGTACATCCTATGTCGATGGCGTCGATCGCCGCAGGTGCCGATGGATTGATCGTAGAAGTCCATAACGATCCGGAACGTGCCTTATCCGACGGATACCAATCGATCAAACCGGAGCGCTTTAAATCATTATTGTACAAACTCGAACAACTGGCGGCAATAATTGATAGATCCATACCATTACAACTTACGGAAAACATTACATCAACCAACTATCAATAACTATGATGAAATCATACACACAACCCGACATACGCGGCCATTTCGGAAAATACGGCGGGAAATATGTTCCCGAAACATTGATGTTTGCATTACAGGAACTCGAAGATGCATACACCGGGGCAAAGAATGACGAAACCTTTCAAAATGAATATCATACCCTGCTTGCTGATTTCGCCGGGCGTCCGACGCCGTTATATTTCGCATCGCGGCTGACTGAAAAATACAACAGAGCAAAAATTTTCTTAAAGCGGGAAGATCTCTGTCACACCGGCGCCCATAAGATCAACAATGTTATCGGCCAGATGCTTCTTGCAAAGAAAATCGGTAAGAAAAGAATTATTGCCGAGACCGGTGCAGGGCAACACGGTGTGGCAACGGCAACCGTCGCGGCAAAGGTCGGTCTCGATTGTATCGTATATATGGGACGCGAGGATACCCGGCGTCAGGAACCGAACGTGAACCGGATGAAACTCCTCGGTGCCGACATAATTCCCGTCGACTCAGGAACACAGACATTAAAGGACGCGACCAATGAAGCCATCCGCGATTGGGTAACCAATGTGAGGGATACTTTTTATGTGATCGGTTCTGTTGTCGGTCCCCATCCCTACCCGATGATGGTGAGGGATTTTCAAAGCGTAATAGGCAGAGAGACCAGAGAACAACTCTCACAGCGGCAGATTTCATCGCCGGATTATCTTGTTGCGTGCGTCGGCGGCGGCAGTAATTCGATCGGATTATTCTATCCGTTCATCGAGAACGACTCGGTGACGATGATCGGTGTCGAAGCAGCCGGGTACGGTATAACCACACAACAGCACGCAGCGACATTAACACTCGGTACACCGGGAGTATTGCACGGCAATTTAAGTTATCTCCTGCAGGATGCAAACGGTCAGGTAATGCCCGCACACTCTATCTCCGCCGGACTTGATTACCCCGGCGTGGGACCCGAACATAGCTATCTCAAAGACACCGGAAGAGTACGCTATGAATCCGTTACCGATGCAGAATCGCTTGACGCGGTGCGTGAGCTTTCACAACTGGAGGGAATTATCCCCGCCCTCGAAACCGCTCATGCACTTGCATATTTAAGAACGCTGCTCCCCGATACAACCGCCGGCGAGACAGTAGTGGTAAATTTGTCCGGCCGTGGTGAAAAAGATCTGGGGACGATCTTTAAGGAATTACACTATACATAATGATTCTATGACAAAATAAATATTATGAATAATCGCATACATAAAATACTCAACACATGCCGTAAAACAAACCGGAAAGCGCTCTCGATATTTATCACCGCCGGTTTTCCCGGGATTGACGCGACACCATCAATAGTAAAAACACTCGAAAAAGCCGGCGCCGACATTATTGAACTCGGCATCCCCTTCTCCGATCCGCTTGCTGATGGTCCTACCATCCAGCACTCATCGGATAGTGCAATAAAAAACGGCGTCACTATCACAACGGTATTCGATATAGTCGCAAAGATTCGGAGAGATTCCGACATACCGATCGTGTTAATGGGATATGTGAATCCCGTGATGGCGTATGGTATGGAAAAGTTCATGAAAACTGCAGCTACTAAAGGTGTTGATGGATTGATCGTTCCCGATATTCCTGTTGAAGAATCCGGAGAGTATCGTGAGTTTGCATTACATAATAATCTCGCACCGATCTTCCTCGCAGCACCGACATCTTCCGATGAGCGGCTTAAACAAATCGATGCTGCATCGGAAGGGTTTGTATATTGCGTATCGCTGACCGGTGTTACGGGTAAAACCAACGGTCTGTCGGATAACGTAAGCGGTTACTTAAAACGGTGCAAAAAATGTATCACCCATAATCCGATACTTGTCGGCTTCGGCATTTCTTCGGGAAAAGATGCACACGACCTCGCCCCGCACGCCGACGGCATAATCGTAGGAAGCGCTTTAATTAAACGAATACAAAACCAAAGAAACGGAGATTATTATCCTGAAATTAATGCGTTTGTGAGGGATTTAAGGGAGGGCTTGGATAATAATTAAAATATATCATATCCCCTATTGACTTTGATGAAAATTTTTACAATTAATGATAGTGAGTGTGTTTTTTACTCGCTCCCTCATATTCATTTTCTGAGAAAGGAGGGATACCTGCCAAATACGATTCAACCTATTAATTTGTACTACAAAACTATTCCATATTTAATCACAATTACTTGCGGGGATCACTATGACACAACGCGTTAAGTCTTCACAGGGAATTCGAAACAATTTACGTAATGAAAACGATCCGTATTTGCCCCCGAAAGGAATGGGCATGAAAGAACCACTCCGGTGTAAGGACTGCGGTTTGATTTACTGGAATAAGCGATGGTACCAGGAAAAGGAGGCCAAACGATTATACGGCAACAGAGAAATTCAAGGTGAAGTAATGTGTCCCGCCTGCAGAAAACAGAATGATAATGTACCGCTGGGTCTTGTTACCCTCGGCGGCTCGTTTCTCCGCGACCACAGCGATGAGATATTTAATCTTATCCGGAACGAAGAAAAAAAAGTTATGCATCACAATCCGCTCGACAGAATTGTACATGTTAAAAAAACAAAGAAAGGCATTGAAATTACAACAACGACCGAGCGCCTCGCACAGCGTCTCGGCAAAGCAGTGCACCGTGCATATTCAGGGGATATTCACTATAGTTTTTCCGACGGCGTGAAGTTTGCACGGGTGCAATGGGTTCGTGATAATCATATTTAAAAACATGCCCGTCACTTACCGTAAGATTTGGAAATATAAATTCTTACATTTTTTAAATAGTTAAGAGCGATAGTGACGGGCATATTTGTTAGACACTTAAAAACATGCCCGTCACTTACCGTAAGATTTGAAAATATAAATTCTTACATTTTTTAAATAGTTAAGAGTGATAGTGACGGGCATGTTTGTCAGACACTTAGAAACATGCCCGTCACTTACCGTAAGATTTGGAAATATAAATTCTTACATTTTTTAAATAGTTAAGAGCGATAGTGACGGGCATGTTTGTTAGACACTTAATAGTTTTCTCTTTATACAAAAAGCAAAAATATTCGAATGTCAAAGACAATTGTAATGATTCACGGTATGTGGGGAGGTTCGTGGTGTTGGGATAATTTTAAAAATTTCTTTGAAGAAAAAGGGTATCAATGTCATATCCCCGTCCTCCGACATCACGATGTAGACC
>SKXH01000025.1 GCA_007128495.1 Bacteroidota bacterium | reverse complement strand
AGAACAAAGGAATTCCCTGCATTGATCGCAGCCAGAAGAACAAGCGGTCTCGGATCGACACCTGCCATCAGCCCTATGCTTACAACCAGAGGAGCCAGAACCACTACGGCCCCCACATTCGACATTACCAGCGAGAACACCGTTGAGAGAATACCCACTGTGAAGAGAAGAAGAATGAGATGACTTCCCTCAATAACACCGATAACATTCTCTGCAAGGAATTCAGCCGCTCCGGTATTTTGCATCGCAATACCAAGAGGTATAAGGCCAACGAGTAGAAAAACCACTTTCCATTCAACCGCTTTATACGCCTCCTGAATAGTTATCACGTTGGTTAAGATCATCATGAGAGCACCCGTTAAAAATGAAATCGGAATCGAAAAACCCGCCATAACAAGTACGATTGCCAGGAGAAAACTACCCGCCGCCTGCCAGGTTTTCGACGGCTTCTTCGATTCAGCGAAAAAAGGAGTGGCAACTACAAACGGGTCTTTAAGGTCGAGATTTCTAATGCTATCCCATGTACCATAGATGATAAATGTATCGCCCGGTTTAATCTCGTGGTCTGAAAAATCACCTTCGACTTTCTCTCCTTTACTGAAGAGCATAACCGGTTCCACAGCATACCGTTTTCTGAGTGAATACTGGCGAATGCTCTGGCCGACTAACTCAGAGCGCGGCGGTATAATTACTTCTACAAAACCGGATTCGTGAGGATCGTCAAGCTCCTCAAAAACTGAATGTCCGGCAACCGGTTTCAGTTTGTAATCCTCTGCATATTGTTCAACCTTTTCCGGATTGCCATAGAGTGCCAGCACCTGTCCTTTTTCAAATTGTGTTTCCCGCCATGGTGCATAACTGATACTATTATTATGTGAAATGGCTAATATATTTATAGCGTATGTATTCCATATACCCGATTCTTCGATCGTTTTATCGATGAGAGGATTGTTTTCAGGGATCCGATAGTAACTGATATCTTTTTTCAAGTTGAACGCTTTGATCAGTTTTTCCTGATCTGTTAATTCCACCTTTCCATCAGTTACACCTTGCGGTAAAAAATATTTTCCGAAGAAAAGAAAAAAGACCAACGCCGCTGCAAGCAGAGCTATACCGACAGGTGTAACGGCAAAAAGTCCGTAGGGCTCAAGATCGGCGCTTATAAGCAAGTCATTAGTTAATATAAGATGGCCCGAACCTACCATGGTAAGTGTTCCTCCGATAATTGCCGCAAAGCCGACGGGCATCACCAGAGCCGAAGCCGATACTTTGATTCTTCTTGCAATATCGAATATGCTCGGCAAAAAAATTGCTACAGCTCCGATGTTTTGCATCACGCCGGAGAGGGTGCCAACGGAGAGTGTAAGGGCGCCCAGAACGGAGTTCTTTTTGGTCCCGATTTTTTTCAGTAACCATTTTGAGAAACGGGACATAACCCCGGTACGGGCAATTCCATCGCCAAGGATCATAACGGCGATCATGGCAACTACCGCATTGCTGGAAAATCCGGAAAGCGCTTCGCTGCTCGTGAGTACGCCTGTCCAGGTTAAAAGCAGTAAAGTAATAATAGCCGTCACATCGATACGGACTACTTCTGTCACCAGCATAATAATGGTAAAGCCCATAATAGTCAGGACAATTAGAATTTCAGTTTCCATAAATTTCTCACAATATTGGAATGTATTCTTTGAGCATTGCTTGATTTTAGATAAGAAATAAATATTTAGGAAACTTTAAAGACCACGAAGGGGTCATATATTCAAGGTCGGGGCAGTGCCCCGACACGAGAATAACACACACCGATAATACCCTGTAGGGGTGAGATAATTTTTATGCAACCCTTTCAGGGTTGGGCGGTATGGAGTATCCATTACTTACTTACCAAGGGCGTTGCCCTTGGCTGATTTATGTTTCCCCTTCGGGGAATTGCGGTCAGGTCACTGCCACGACCAGGAAACTTCTAAATAAAAATATTGTCTGCTAACTTTTAATATACAAAATGATCCTCCGTTTTCTCTGCGTCTCCGTGTTTATTCTTTTGTCAGTTCATACCCGGCCTTCGTCAGGTCACTGAACTCGCCGTCAACATATAACACGTCGCGGCCATAGCGCTGTAATAGACCTGCTGCGACTGCTGAGCGGCCGCCGGCGGAGCAGTGGACAAGCAGTTTACTGTCTTGCGGTACTTCATCCAGACGTTCGAGTAACCGTGTATGCGGTACGTTGATCGCATTTTTTGCATGTCCTTCGACAAATTCCGAATGCTTCCGTACGTCGATTACCTGGATGTTATTCGACCTCAGGATCTCAGCCGCTTTTTCAAATGTCGTGTATTCTGTTTTCTCGATCTCGCCACCCTGCTTTTTATACTCTTCAAAATCCTCACCTGAAGCATACCCGGCGATATTATCGAGTCCGACGTTGATGAGATCGCGGACTGCTTCACTGACACGGTTTTTATCGATCAGTAAATAGATCGGTTTATCTTCTTCTACATAACTTCCGGCTGTCGTGTTAAATTGTTTGTCGAGCGGTGAGAAGATTGCACCGGGAATATGTCCGTCAAGGAAGTCATACCGGTCACGGGTATCGATCAATGCGACGTCGGTATTGCGAACGAATTTTTTCAAATCATCGACGCTTATTCGAGGTGGCTGCGGCAATCCACCAAGAACTTTCGGTCCGAGTTTGTTATCCCGTTTCATCCGTGCAAAGTACAACGGCGGTTCCGGTTGATCTTTCAGGATGAAGTTAACAAAGCTCTCTTCACTGTCGGTATGTGCAAGTGAAGCATTGTAGCGAAGTTCGTAGCCGATTGTGCTGTCCGGTACCGCACCGAGGGCTTTCCCGCATGCACTGCCCGCACCGTGTCCCGGCCAAATCTGATGGTATTCAGGATAATCTTTAAAATTAACGAGCGATTTATATAAGGTTTGCGCCGAAGGTTTCATGACATCTTTCATACCGGCTGCAGATTCCAGAAGATCGGGACGGCCGACATCGCCGACAAAAACAAAATCGCCGGTAGTATATCCCATCGGTTCTTTGGCTCCAGATGCAGTATCGGTTATTGCATACATTAAGTGTTCGGGAGTGTGGCCGGGAGTATGGATTGCTTTAATTTCGATGTTACCGATCTGTATCACATCGCCGTTTTTTAAAAGCTGATAATTGTAATTGCTTCCGATGAGCCATTCATACTTCCAGTCTTTATCACCTTCATCGGATCCATACACTTTCACACCGCGCTCGGCAAACTCGCGTAAACCGGAAATATAGTCTGCGTGGATATGCGTATCGGCTGCGGCGACAATGTTCAGCTTTTCCTTTTCGGCAATATCATAATACTGCTGAATGTCGCGCATCGGATCGATCACAATTGCTTCGCCGTTTGCCTGACAACCGACGATATACGCGTACTGTGCAAGGCGGGGTTCAAAGATCTGTTTGAAGAACATGGTTAACTCCTTATTATTGTGTTGTTAAATATAGTATTTTTTTTAAAATTTTATTAGATGCAAGAATACAAAAATGGATTCATAAGAAGTTAGTGAGGTAATGATTTCTGGAAATAGCCGTATACATAGGTGCCGAGCAAGGCACTCAATAATACGACAATAAATACCGATATACCACTGCCGAGCAACGCAAAGATCGGTCCGGGGCAGGCGCCCGTTAACGCCCAGCCGAAACCGAAGAGCAGTCCGCCGATCGTATAGCGATACATTTGCGATGGATCTTTCGACGAGATGGTAATCGGGCGACCGTGGATGTCTTTTACATTAAATTTTTTGATGAGCGCTATCGAGATCATTCCGATAAGAATGGCAGATCCGATGATGCCGTACATGTGAAAATCCTGAAAACGGAACATCTCCTGGATCCTGAACCATGAAATAACTTCTGCTTGTATCAGTATGAATCCGAAAATCATTCCAAAGATTAGATATTTTATGTTCTGTTTGAGCATTTTCTTCTCCTTATACTCTTTTGGTTAAAACAAAATAGGAAAAATAAAGTGGGTGATAAACAGTCCGCCGATAAAGAAACCGACGACGGCAACGACCGATCCGATCTGGAGATTGGAAATGCCGCTAATGGCATGTCCCGAGGTACAGCCGCCTGCATAGCGAGCACCGAAGCCGACAAAGAAACCGCCGACGATCATAATTATTAGTCCGGGTACGGTAAATAAATTGCCCCAGTTAAAAACGTCGGAAGGTACGAAACCATCGAAATCGCCTACACCCAGAGCGCGAAGATCGGTTTTTGTTGCTTCCGAAATAGCTATTGGATCGGGATTGGCGAACACGTATCCGCCCAGAAAACCGCCAAGGAGAATACCGATAATGAATATTATATTCCAGAGCCCCTCTTGTTTCCAGTCGTAATTGAAAAATTCGACTTTTCCCGGTACACACGCAGCACACGTGTGGCGTAGACTTGACGAGACACCGAGAGCTTTATTTGAAAAATACAACATAACAGGGACCATAAGCCCGATAAGCGGTCCGGCCACATACCAGGGCCAGGGCTGCCAGAGAAAATCAAACATCGAAACCTCCTGTATTTACTTTTTGAATCGGAATTTTACTACTATTTAATATGTTCTTAATAGTTATATAACCATATAGTAATTTATGAAGTTCCATAGCTTATGGATTTTGAATTTTCCCTGAATATGACTATATTACTAATTAGTTATATCAATATGAGATACAAATAATTTGTGGCCTGCTATGAAACAACTAAAAGATGAAGCGCTTGAATTAATCGCATACCGGCTCAAAATGCTATCTGATCCGATGCGGCTGAAGATACTCCATACGCTGCAGGGCGGGGAAAAATCGGTGCAGCAGTTAGTCGAGCTGACAGGCGCCGGCCAGGCGAATATTTCAAAACATCTCAGTCAGCTTGCGCAGCATAATATTGTAGGGCGCCGCCGTAAAGGGTTGCATGTTTACTATTATATAGCAGATGATAGTATTTTTAAGATATGTGATCTGGTCTGCAAGAATATGGAAAAGAACATGCAGCGGTTCAATGATGTGTTCGGTTAAATTTACGCTGTAACTTCATGCGCATTGCACACATATCCGATATACACGCCGATACCTCATCAGCTTTTCAAAACAGGTTTCACGCTCTGTTGCATTCTATTGGAAACCAGCGTATAGATCATCTCATGATAACCGGCGATCTTACCGATAAAGCAACAGGCGAAGAATATGAGGTGGTAATACGTATTCTGAATGAGTATGGTTTTTCGTCAGGCGAGAACATTACCGTAATTCCCGGAAATCATGATCTCTATCCTTCCGTTTATCAATCATTTACATTCCGGTTGAGTACGTTACGACAGGAGTTTCGTGAGGATCCGGTACGGGTTACAAAAGAACTGTACCGGGTTTTACGCGCGTACAGGAAATTTACTCCCGAAATCTATCGCAAAGCATTACACGAATTTGT
>SKXH01000230.1 GCA_007128495.1 Bacteroidota bacterium | reverse complement strand
TTTCATCTTCGTTCTTGAGTATCAGAAATCCTCGTTCAGCTTTCGTCACCTTGATCGCATTATCCAGTACCAGCTCCAACACCTCGTCGAGTATCAGCGATCGATTTATGGTATTCACCACGTTCAGAATCAATTCAAGATCCTGCGCACGATTTTCACCCGTCACCATACTTTTTTCGGTTGTTGATTGATCTGACTCGTTTATTATCAGTTCGTTCAGTTTCATTGTATCCCGTCGTTTTTAATCATTTAAAATGCAAATGCATATCGAGAGAAGTGACGGATAGGTGCATTAACACACTGTAGTTGATCATTTTTATCATTGTAACGAATCATCAACGGCTCAATTTCTTCCTCTTCTTCCCATCCATTATCCGCAAAATAAACTAACTTCACTTCACTTTTTCCATCGGCTTCTGCCAGGTCAAGACCGCGTGCATCGACTGAAAATTTGCCCGGCTTCAGGAATTCTGTACCGGATTCATTGAAATCGAACATCAATACCCCTGAATCAGTCAACAACTCCATAGACACATCAACATCCTCACTCACCGATCCGGGAGTAAATTGTAGAGTTGCCCGTACCTGGACTCTCTCTTTACCTTGTCCGGAGGAGTAGTTCAGGTCAAGTGTTCCTCCTGTTTGCGGTGTTATTGTCGCTGAAGTTACTGTACTTTTAAATAATCCGTCTCCTTGCGGTAAACCTACAAAGTTCAATTCTTGAGTCTGGCTCTCTTCGATAGCGGTCAATTCAGGTCCGGTGACCGGGTTCTCGAAATTGTCACAGCCGACCAAGAGTACAAGTATTCCGAGAAAGACGGTAAGCGATAGATATTGTTTCAACATAATTCACTCCTTTTTTGTGGATGATTGTATGGTTAATTATTGCTGGTGATATATCTCACAAAATCCGTGCCGATTCTTTTTTGAATGCGGAAATTCACCACACATTACATAGAATTTTCATAGCAAGAGTGGTTGTAAAAAATTGCCTAATACTGGCCATTTGTCGATATTTTTAGCATCCCTGACAGAACAGGTTTGTTGAAAAATATTGGTACGTGAAAATTACAGAATCGTGTATGAGGTATTAATTACATCCGGTCATTTTTCCCTGTAATTTGTAGATATTACAATCGCAAAAGGGGTCTTTTGGTGGTGCTAAAAATTCAGTTTTTGTTATATTTACAACGAATTAAATCCTAATCGTGTGAGATTTGGCCTTTTGTAGTAGTAGTAAGGGTAAAAAAGAAGGTGGCTCCTTTATTGACTGCCGATTTTACGCTCATAGTCCCGCCGTGATTCTCGATTATCTTCCGGCAGATCGGCAGGCCGTAGCCGTGGCCGTCGGGTTTTGTTGTGATCTTGCTTTTGAGTAATTTCTTCAACACTTCTTGTTCTATGCCGGGCCCGTTATCGCTGAGAACGATCTGCACCAGCTCTTTTGATGGATAATACTTTGTTTCGATCTTTATTGTCGCCTCTTCGTATGCTTCTACCGAATTGTTCAATAAGTTGAGCAGCACTTGCTGCATTTGTTTTTCGTCGAATGGAAATTCCGGGATATTTTCATCCAGAGAAATCTTAATCCTGGCTTTCCGGTATCGGTTCAATGTTTTGATAAACTTGACAACATGCTTGATATGCTCGTTGATGCTGCCGGGGATTTTCTCTACCTTCAGTGGCGAAGATTCAAGCAAACCCCTGGCGAAGTCACCGATCCGTTGAACATAATCCATTGAATTTTTCAGCTTTTGTCGTTCGGGTGAGGATTGTAAAAGGGGATTAATCGACATTGAATTTTCGAGTAGATCTAATTGGAAGAATACTACGTTGACGAGGTTATTTAACTCGTGGCTGATCTCGGCAGCCATCTCACCTTTCGAAACCATCCGCTCGGATTTGATGAGTTGTTCGCTTGCAACCTGGACATCCTGGAACGCTTTGTGTAAAGTTTTATACATTTTTGCATTTTTTATTGCAATAGCTGCCTGTCCTGTGAGGATCTCAAAAAAATCCACTATCTCATCCCGGTTGACCGGTTGAATTGAACGGCTGTCTACATAGATAACGCCGATCTTTTCGTTACGTACAACCAGCGGTGAACAAAGGATCGTTTTCAGTTGGAGCGACATAATACTTTGCCGTTGTTCGAACCGGTCATTGGTCTGAGCGTTTTCAACACAAATTGATTCTGAAGTGGTAAACACATCGTGGACGATTGTATCGCTGATTTGATATGCATCTTCAGGGAGCGGTTTTCCCCGTGCGGCGCGTGCAAGCGTACATTGCAGTTTATTATTTTCATTTTGAAGAATGAGAAAGCCCCTTTCAGCTTTTGTTACTTTGATGGCATTATCCAATACCATCTCTAATACTTCTTCGAGAATAAGAGACTTATTGATAGTGTTGACCACACTCAAGATCAATTCAAGGTCCCGTGTCCGGTTCCTGCCGCTGAAATTTTCATTACCTGAAGACGGGGAAGTTACGTCTTTGTTTAATAGTTCATTTAATTTCATTTATGAATTCTGACGGTTCCGTTTTAGTATTCTATCGAGTCTCGGCCGCGATATTTTTAAAATCTGTGCCGCTTTCGTCTTATTGCCGTCGGTGTGCAGTAATATGTTTTTTACAAGCTGGTTTTCTACATCTTCCAGGGTAGCGTTTTCAACGGATAGATTAAAGTTAATATGATTGTTATTTGAGGGATGTGGTTGACGTGAATCGGTTTCGTTTGAATTCATTTTAATTGAAAAATGCGAAGTCTTAATAGTTCCGTTTACAACCAATAAAACCGCTCGTTCGATGCTATGTTTCAACTCGCGTACATTGCCGGGCCAGTTATATTCCTGCAGAAAATCCATTGCTTCATTTGAAAATGCTTCGACTTCTTTGTTGTATTCTTTATTAAATTGCTGAAGAAAGTATTCGGCAAGAACCGGTACATCTTCTTTCCGCCGGCGGAGGGGAGGAAGTTCGATCGGGATTACATTGAGCCGGTAATATAAGTCCCGTCTGAATTTTCCGTTTTCTACCATGTGTTCCAGATCGGCGCCCGTTGCCGATATGATCCGCGCATTGACGGGAATATCCCGCACGCTTCCTAAGCGTCGAAATTTTTTCTCTTCAATAACCTTGAGGAGTTTTGCCTGAATAGACGGAGTAATATCCCCGATCTCATCAAGAAATATCGTGCCGTTATCGGCCATCTCAAAAAGACCGGTTTTTTTATCTTTCGCATCAGTAAATGCACCCTTCTCATGCCCGAAGAGTTCTGATTCAAGCAAAGTGTCTGGAATTGCCGTACACGCGATCTCGACAAACGGATAATTTTTATTGCTGCTGTTGTAATGAATTGCTTTGGCAACCAACTCCTTGCCGGTGCCGGTTTCACCTCTGATCAGAACCGTAACATTTTTTGTGGCGATGACTTTTTTGAGATCTTCCAGCACCTGTTTAATTTGCGGAGATCTTCCAATAATTTGGCTAAAATCGTATATATTTTTACTATAATCCTGAAATGCTTTTTTCTCTTGTTCTCTCTGCCAGGATTTATAATGTGATTCGATCTGACGGTACAGTTTTGCCTTATCCTCGGAAATATTAATATAATCTTTAATACCGGCTCTCAATAGGTCAATGCCTTTTCGGTAATCAGGTTTTTTTGTAACCGCTATAACCGGAATAGTACCGTTGATCTCCCGCATGAATGATAATAATTCGTCCTGTGTTCCATCCCCGTTATGCGATGGTTCGTAAATTATCATGTGAGGATGGTGCTGCCGGGGCGGACGTGACAATTCGGCCACCTGAATTCTATCGAGTGATGATAGGATCTCATTGAGTGCCGACATCGTTTCGGGTGATGATAGCGCTCCTATTTTATATGAACCGTTAATAATGGTATCTTCTCTCCTCACATTTGATCTGAATAATTTATTTCTGAATGAGGTAAAATACCCGCACAATTATGATCGAGTAGTGCGGGCACATTTACCCGTGAAAAGGTATTATCACACCTCAAATATGACAAACATAATGCCAAATTGATTAAACCGGTATATATGAAATAGATTGAGCCAATTGGAGGGGATTAGTATGGGTGTAATACGTTATTCCGGTTATTTTTACCACACCGGGTTAGTAAATTTTACAAACAAGATTTTTATCTGGAGGGGAAAAATATATAATACGGGAATCTCCTGTAGCTGAGATTCCCGTTACCATCGTTTGAGTCAGGAGGAGAATAATATGAAAGTCCTGAGACTTTAGTTCTCAAGTGATACCATAACCTCTTTGACGACTTGTTCATTATGCTGTGCTCCAATTTTCTGGAAATTTTGCAAAGATTTTTGAAATGCTTCTTTTGCTGCTTCCGTTTCAGAACGTTCCTTACATAATAAACCGACTTCGTAAAGAGCTTCGGCAAGACCGAGAGAACAAAGGTAAAGTTCGTTTAAGCGAACGCTGGTCTCAAGGTAGACCTTTGCTATCTCCACATTACCCATCTCTCTATGGATTATACCTTTTATCTTGTATGCATCTGCAATACTGAGATGATCATTTATGTTTCGAAAAATATCAAGTGCTTTCTGGACAAAAGACATTGAAATACTATAATCACCTTTCCGGGCATAGGCCGATGCTTTACCCAGATAGGATAATCCAATCACCGATTGGTAATATTGTTGATTAGAGTATGAGAGACTATCGTTGAATTGATTGATAGCAGTTTCGATATCTCCTTTTGAAAGAAATGTCATGCCGAGATTATGATGAAGTTCGGCCAGTCTTGACATGGAGCCAATCTGCTCAAATATCGGAAGGGCTCTCTGGTAATACCGGAGTGCTTCACTCCATTCGCCCCTGATATTCGAGGCGATTCCCAAGCTCATAAGAACTGCCGCTGTCATTTCATCGTTTACATTTTCAAACCGGGCATGAGCATTATTCCAGTGATCGATTGCTTTTTTCAAGTCTCCCTGTTCGGCATACATATTGCCGAGACTGTTTTCAACGTAGCCGATTCCCTCATCGAAATTGGCTTCGTGAAAAATTTGTCTGCATTGTTCCAGATCATCGAGTGCTGATTCCCAATCTGCCTGGCGTATGTAAATTTCAGCCCTTCTCAACAGGGCTGTACCCATATGTTTTGCATAACGGGCTTCACCATTAAGCGAAAGGAACGCTCGCGAATAAATATCTTTTGCTTTTTCAAATTTCCCGAAACGTTTGCACAGCGACCCTATATCGGTAAGCAGTTCAAGATATTCCGGATAGGATACTTCTGCTTCACATCTTGCGATGATAGAATCGAGATGAAATCCAAAAATGAGGTCTGCATCTGCATGTCCATTTGATCCCTCGCCCTGCCCTTCTGAACTCTGATACATCTTCTCTTCGACGAGTGCAATCTCTTCTCTGTCCGATTTGATCCTCTGCACAAGGGAATCAGAACAATAGCGATTCAACACATTGCTGAGCTCCTCGTCGAATTTTATCTGATTT
>SKXH01000202.1 GCA_007128495.1 Bacteroidota bacterium | reverse complement strand
CATAGACAAAGATAAAAAAAGGGAAGACAACTTGCCTTCCCTTTATTGGTTATAAATAGCAAACCTTCTTAGAATCCGCCCGGTGTTGATTGTTCTTTTTCTGACTGTTGGGCTGCCTTGATTTCCTGTACCTCTTTACGGATCTCCTGGGCCTTGCGTTTCAGTTCGTTCATATGTTTCCGAACGCGGGTACCGGCGGATTTGTTGCCTTTTTCATAAAACTTCTCAAAATCCTTTTCGAAACTGGCAACCAATTCCTGCAATTCCTGAAATCTGTTCATAAGATGACCTCCTTTTATTGTTGGTAGATATGAGAGATTGCGGGGCTTATGCCTCCAATCCGGTTAATTGAACAACTAATTACTTCTTTTTCTTTGCCTGGACTTTTCGATACTCCTTCACCAACAAATCAAGCATTTCCTGCCGTTTGTGATACAATTTCTTCAAGCTGCGTTTACCCACTTTTTGTAGCGCATACGAAGTCAATATCGGCAGCGCAATTGTCGAATCCACATAGGCAACAACAGCATCCGGCAGTCGCTGTGGGTCTACTTTTCCCCAGCTCACTGCTTCGCCCGGTGTTGCACCCGATAGCCCTCCCGTATCAGGCCGTGCGTCGGTAATTTGCAAAAAATAATCGTGTCCCTTTTCGTCGATGCCCAAAACTTCCTGAATTTGCGGTTCGGTTTGCAGCACAAAATTTTTGGGTGAACCGCCGCCGAGAATGAATACACCGCTTTTACCTTTCGACCGTTTGGCTTTTAATACAATTGCCGCTGTTTCATTCACATCGGCACTCATATCGATGACCGGTCCTGTTTCATTTATCGCCAATTCAGCTATATTCATTCCAATCGAGCTATCCCCGGGTGACGAGGTATAAATCGGGACTCCGGCATCATACGCTGTTGAAAGAATGCTTTTGTATTTTAATTTTAGCTTTTTTTCACGCTCTTTAACATACTTACCGAGGCGGTAATGCATTTCTGCCGTGCTCATCCGTTTTTGGTGAAACTCCTTCGAGCTCAAGGTTTTCCGGAAAAACGCGTCGGTTTTCAATAACACATCATAATCGAACAGAATATCGTATATGCGAATCACTCCGGCCTCATGGAGCTGTGTATCATCAATAAACGGAGTTCCACGGTGGAGTGTGCGGCCAATTGCAAAATGCGTATCGTGATATAAATTTGCCCCTGTAGTTACTATCCAGTCGACTAACCCCGATTTTATAAGCGGTACAATACACGAACCACCAAGTCCAGCAGGCGTCAATGCCCCCGTTATACTTAAACCGACGGTTACATCGGGCTGCAACATTTTTTTTGTATATAAATGTGCCGCTTCACGAATACGACCTGCATTGTATGCCTGAAAGAATGTATCAACAAGCGTATCTATTTTTACATTCTTCGGAATTGGATCGGGACGAATTTGATCGCCTCTTAAAAATCTACGTTTATCAGGCATGAGTTCCTGTAGTATATTAAGACAAGCGTATAAGAATATATCTGGTATAAATATAGCAATTTTTAGGATTAGAGCAAGGTTTTTACAAGAAAATGCCGGAAAAAAGAGAAAAATAATTTTGCTGTATTTTTATGCGAATAACATTTAAATTATACGAATAATACTTATGGTGTGGAAACATATCTGCCACACTTTGCTCTAAAAAGTATACTTAACTAAATAAAGCCACGGATTTCACGGATTCTTATCAAATTAAAAATACAATTATACCATTTTGAATCGTTCCGGCACGTGCCGCTCTATCGTTTCAAATATATGAATGAGGCGGCACTCCGTAAAGCGGAGCAGGCGTGCTTGCACGCCGGAGTGCACACGACCAATAGTATACCAATTGCAATCGTTTCGACACGCAGGTGTGTAATCCGTGGCAAGTCTGCCTTCTGAGAGTTAACTCATTTAACTATGGATGTTCAGTACCCGCCGGTACCCGACACGTGAGATGTTGTCTAATTAAATAGCTTTTTTAAGCGTATGGAACGGTAATAAAAGAATAACCGCATTGAATGGCGGAAAAATAAATTATCGACGATTTTGCCGAACAAGCCGAAATGGAGTTTGTATCGCACCCGATCCGTAATAATGCAAAACTCCTCATCTTGTTCAAAAAGATGTTCATGAGTCCAGTATTTAAAGGGAGCAATCGAGACCTGTTTATCAACAAACCGGCGATTTTCCTCAAATTCAACGATGCGGGATTCCCAGTAGATACCGATGAGAGGCACAAAAAACAAGCCAACGGCAAATTTCACACCTTGTTGTAATTTTTCCGGTACATCAAGAATACGAACTACTGGATAAGGCGGCATAATTTTTTTAATATTTTCGAAACGAATGTGGAATTGAAATACATCATTGTTGTTTGCGCGTACATGAGTTACGTATTTTATAACTGTGCAGTCCGCATTGTCAACCACAAAGCACGCTCCCGCCGTTTACATTCAGAATTTCACCATTAACGTATAATGACAAATCCGAGGCAAGAAATAATACAGGGCCTGCGATCTCCTCCGGCTGAGGTACATAACGTAACGGATTGTTTTTTTCAACTTTGTGCAGAAAAGCTGGATCGCTGAATACTTCGTCGGTCATATCGGTTCTTACCCAACCCGGTGCCACACAGTTGCTACGGATGCCGAACGGACCGAGTTCATCGGCGAGAGATTTTGTGAGCGATATAATTCCCCCTTTACTTGCCGCATAGTGCGAATGATTCGCCTCACCCCGCTGCCCCGCTGTCGAAGAAATAAATATAATTCTTCCCGAACGCTGTTTTTTCATAATCGGCGATATTTCACGGCAGAGATAAAAAGCGGAATTCAAATTTGTCCGTATTGTATCATTCCACGTATTCTCATTCATGGAATCGATGGCACCCTGTGTCCATATACCTGCATTATGAACGAGTATATCGATCTTCTTAAAGCGATTGACGGTAGTACGTACGAGCGAGCGTACCGAATCAAAATGTGAGCAATCCGCCCGGATTGCCAATGTCTCAATCGAGGATTTTTGACGTAGTTCGGCCTGTAATTCGTTTGCTTCCGATTCGGAGGTACGATATGTAAAAACAACGTGGGCACCGGCATCGTGCAAAAGCCGGGTAACGGATTTGCCGATACCCCGTGATCCGCCTGTTACCAGACTCACTTTACCAGATAGATCGATCATAGGTTTCCCGATATAGATATGCAGATAACATACTACAATCTACACACTAATACGGAGTTATGCAATACAGAAACCACCGGTAGGAAGTTCTAAGACCGGCCGTTTTGCTGTTTAAGCTGCTCAAGCTTAGATTGTAGATATCTGCGTAAATATCGCTTTAACACATCCGGTTCGATCAAATCTTCAGATAATTGATCATAGACTGAGTAATCATACTCTACTGCGTGTTTGAAGGAGATATTCAAAGAAAGCAATGAGTCTGTTTCGAGAGCGTGCAGAAAAGTTTCCGCCTGATCGATCTGCCGTTCAATGACAGCAGTACCGGTGGGGCTTTGCTTGTGGGTGAGTTGTACCGCCATAGTGCGTTCCCCTTGTTGAGTGTCCATAGTTCGATTTGCTTGTTGCATTGCCATAGTGGCCCCCTTGTCAATTGTCTGTGTATATCGGATTTATGTTGCACTCTTTGGAAATTACCAATGCACCGTATAATTTCCTATGAGGAAGATCACACGAGACCTTATTTATCCAGATACGAGTTGAGCACCGTCCAATTGATATCCCCCTCGTTATCAACCGAAAATTCAAGCAGCATCTCTCCCCGTATATGACCGTCTTCAAAATAAGCAAAAACCCATTGCGGAGTTAAAATATGAATATTTTGAGGGGTGTAAAAACTCATTGTTCCGCCCAAAACGCCTTCATACGGAATTAAGTCGTTTCGTGTAAGAAGATCGCGGGTAATATCATTTACCGGGTCGTCAAGCCCCTGGCGTCTAAGCCGGTTTATCTCAAAATTGGACAATAGCGACCGACCTGCTTCCTCGGTTTCAATTTCATCAGGGTCGATTTCGTCGACCATTTTTTCCAGTTCCTCAATTTTAGATCTCAGCGTATCTCGTTCCTCAACCAATCGTGCTTCACGGTGTTCAAGGTCGTCAATCTGTTGCCGGTTATTCCACAGTGTATATGCTAAAAACAACATTACTGCCAAAAGAAAAAATATAGCCGTAATATAGCCCTTGTGAGGTTTTATATCCTTAGTTTCCATAAAATTTCCTATCATAAATTATTGTATTTTTATAGAAGAAAATATACCTAATAACTTGTCGGATGTCAAAACTCAATCCGGGATTGCATCCGATACATCCACATTATATTCCACTCCCTCAATAGTAAAATACGCCCAGGGTTTACCTTCATCCTCCCATGTTACCGATATTTTAGAAGGAATTTTCATTGTGTGGAATTCATCCCAATCAATACACTCTATTCGCCATCCGGTCATTGCATCGGTCTCTTTATACCGTTGTGCGGTAAAATTTTCTATCAGGTGCGTTTCTGAATTAAATGTTAGTTGCAGAGAGTCCGAGGGCTCATTGAACGGAAATATCATCCACATCGTAGTATCGTCAACGGCACGCCAGGTTATAGTTGTGTCCAGTGCCAGGTTTGAAGGCGTAAAAGCCATTTCACCCCGTAACGCAAGCACCTGTCCCTGATCGATTCCAGGCCCGGAGGTCACCTCATCACCGATAATAAGTTTACCTGTTCCGTCAATGTATGAATCCTTCCCCTCCAGAAATGTCAATCCGTACCACGTAATTTCCATTTCTCGTAGAAACGCTTTGCCGGGAATATAGTAAGATTTCCACCGCACGGGCATCCATATGGGAAGTAAGCCGGGAAGTTTAAACCGCGCCGTTCCCCACACGACAGCGGTTTCAATCACCGGCAGAGAATCACCGACAGCCGATTGCAGATAATTACGGATGGGACGGGGAAGATCGGGACTTATTTCTTTATATGAAAATCCGGGGGTTTGTGCGGGATGGGGCGGTGGGCTTTGCGGCGTGTACCAGAACCCGCCAAACCCTATCAAAATAACAAAGATTACTACTCCAATGAAAATAAATAAAATTTTAGATAGGCGGTTCATATGCATTCACTCACAATAAATGTGTATAAATATGAATATACTGCAAAAAATAGCGGGAGTCTATAGCACGGTGCAGGATATCGATGTTTCATTAATTGTATGTACGTAACAATTTGCATCCTGGAGACATAAAACTGGTACAATTCTTGCGCAGGAACAGTCATTGAGTTATCTATGTTTAAGGTTACAACACATTGGCAATTTTAACGGAACGCTGATGACAGTTGAGTCTAATTCATATCTAACCATAAACATAAACGGAGGTAGTATTATGTCATCCAGAAAACTGTTCATCTCAATTCCGGTTGCAGCCCTTGTAATGATTCTCTTATTCAGTCCGGCTGGTGAAATCCAAACACAGGAGAATGAGGGTTACTTAGAGGGAGCTGT
>SKXH01000057.1 GCA_007128495.1 Bacteroidota bacterium | reverse complement strand
GCTGCCGCCTATCGGGAAGAGAACGAATCTACAGATTCTATAGATCACGATGACGTTGAGAAAGATGTGGTATTTTTAGGTCTCATCGGCATTATCGATCCGCCGCGTGACGAGGTGTTTGATGCAATTGAAGAGTGTAAAGAAGCAGGCATTCGTGTGATAATGATAACCGGTGATCATGCAATCACCGCTAAAGCAATTGCAAAGAACCTCGGTATTGATGACGGCGAAAAAGCAATCAGCGGGGCCGAGCTTGAAGATATGAGTGATGATGAACTTTCCGACGCGGCAATGGAATATAATGTATTTGCCCGTACCAGTCCGGAACACAAGTTGCGGCTCGTAAAAGCGCTCCAGAAAAATAACAAATTGTGTGCAATGACGGGCGATGGTGTGAACGATGCTCCCGCACTGAAACGGGCGAATATCGGTATTGCGATGGGGATAAAAGGTACAGAAGTCTCAAAGGATGCTTCGGAGATGGTGCTGGCAGATGATAACTTTGCTACAATTGTCAATGCCGTTGAAGAGGGACGGACAGTATACGATAACATACGAAAGACTATTCTCTTTATCCTGCCGACCAACGGTGCCGAAGCGCTTGTACTTATTGCGGCAATCATTATGGGTATCACCATGCCGATAACACCCGCACAAATACTCTGGGTTAATATGGTTACCGCGGTTACACTTGCGCTTTCGCTTGCATTTGAACCGATGGAACAGCAGGTGATGAAATTACCGCCGCGTGATCCTGATGAGCCGTTCCTCGGTAAATATTTCCTATGGCGAATATTCTATGTATCTATTTTAATCGGCGGATTCACGTTATTGCTGTATCGAATGATGCGTACTGGTGACGTGGATCTCGACACTGCACGAACTATTGCAGTCAATACGATCGTTGCCGGTCAGGTATTTTATCTGCTTAATTGCCGGAAGTTTCATGAGACGATTTTTACCCGTGAGTTCTTCGGGAATATGTATGTGTTTATAGCCATCGGTGTATTGATCGTATTTCAGTTGATTTTTACCTATGCACCGTTTATGAATACCTTATTCGGCACGTCGCCAATTGGAGTTACGAAGTGGATGTATGTTGTGTCGGCGGGATTAATCGTATTGATAGTTGTAGAAATAGAAAAGCTGGCAGCGAGAAGTTTCTCTTTAATAAGTAAATGATCAAAGTACGATAATTCTAATTTAATGTGTGTTGCTTTCTAATTGACCGGTTTCACGCCATCGATCTAACATCGTCATTACCGGTTTTACCGAAAGACCATGAATCGCGACCGAAACGACGACAATCAGAATAACTAACGAACATATCTCCTGTGCTTGGGGAAAGTTTGCGTGATAGACAGCGTATGCCAGATAATAAATCGAACCGATTCCTCGAATACCAAAAAATGCAACAACCCATTGCTTCGGACGCGGTAAAGCGCATTTGTATAATCCAATGAGACCGGTCGCAGGTCTGACAATAAAAATGATGACAACGGCAACGATCACCATCGGTATAGAAACAGATGCAAGTATACCCGATGCCACGTAAATCCCGACAAAAAACATAAGCACAGCGACCAGCAGCCGTTCCATCTCCTCTGAAAAATCATGAAGTACAGTTTGATATTCATGTTCTTCTTCACGCTGACGGAAAATACAGGCAGCTACAAAAACTGCAATGAAGCCATAGCTAGAAGCTAATTCCGCCGATGCATACGGTAACAATGTTAAACTCAATGCTGCTACTCCGGTCATCGTGCGGGATAGGTGTCCTTTAACCGGTGTCTTGAAAAATAATACAGCCAATAACCACCCCGAAGCAATGCCGATGAGTGTTCCCGCAATTATCTTGTAGAACACATCCATTACCACCCATCCAACAAACCAGCCGGAAAGGTCCAATCCAACCAGTGCGACAGCAATAGCAAGGTTGGTAAACGGAAACGCAAGCCCATCATTCAACCCTGCTTCGGTTGTTAATGCAAGGCGGGTAGGTGAATAATCCTCTGCATTCGGTGCCGTAGTTTGAACATCGGACGCGAGTACGGGATCTGTAGGAGCGATTACGGCACCGAGTAATAAAGCAGCAGCAGGCGCAAATCCCAATGCCCACCAACCCAGAAATGCACTTGCTGCGATAGTCAGTGGCATGGTTATAGCAAGCAGTCTCCAACTAATCCGCCATGTCTCGCGCGAAAACGGTTTGTTGAGCTTAAGTCCCGCAGAAGTTAGTGCGATAATTACTCCTAATTCTGTTAATCGTTTCGGCCACCAGGAATCATCGACAAGATCCGGCAAGTGCCAATCTATCGGAAGGAAATAAACACCTGCTCCTGCGATCATGAATACCAACGGTGCGGTAATATGTTGTTTGGCTAATAGGCGCGGCAAGATCGCTGCAACAAGAATGACAAATGCGGTGAGGAGCAGTATTACATCGTAAATATCTATCTTGAAAAAGTCGGGAGCCGCATTAAATAAGAACTCCTGTGCTTTATAGTAATTTGTTTGAGAATTCATCGGGATTAAAATAATGTTGTAATTTGAAACAAATATAATAAATAATTTAATAGGGTACTAACCGGGAGGATTCCATTATCAACAATTACTACCATCGTTGTAACACCTCAATCCATCCTGATGGATATCAAGACATATTTCCCGCTATTAGCAAATAGGCCTCGAGAGGATAGAAGAAACTACGGAATTGGCAGCGGAATCCGGGGGTTCAGTTGCCTTCCACACGAAGTGAGTGTTAGTTTTACAGTAACAATTAATAAGATTGTTTATTGCTTTTTCGTAAATACTTTTCTAAATTCTTTTAACATTTAAAGGAATGGTCTGCGAAAATCGACGAGTTTGAGGCAAAAGCCGACAAGGCGGAAGCAGATACCAAATTAAAATATCAAGAAGAGATAAAGAAACTAAAGCAGAAACGAGAAGAAGCGGACCGCAAAATAAACGAATTAAAAGAATCCTCTGAAGTGTCCTGGGAGGAACTGAAAGAAGGCGCAGAGAATGTGTGGAATGAATTCAGAAGTACACTTGATAACATAGTTTCGAAATTTAAATAATCTCGGAGAATAACTTGCCCGGCATCTTCAGATTGTATGATTTCGGACTGATTCTTACCGGACGCGCCGGGTAAGTGTACATTTATTATGACAAGAAAAATACTACCCGGTCAACCCTATCCCCTCGGTGCAAACTGGGATGGCAACGGGGTGAATTTTGCACTGTATTCGGAGAACGCTGAAAAAGTCGAGCTTTGTCTCTTCGATGATAAAAACGATAAGGAAGAAAAAGAGCGAATTCCCCTCAGGGAAGTTACCGCCCACGTATGGCACGCATATCTTCCCGGCATTCAACCGGGTCAGTTATACGGCTATCGCGTTCATGGTCCGTTCGAACCGGAGAAAGGCCATCGTTTCAATCACAATAAATTGCTTATCGATCCGTACGCAAAAGCAATAGCCGGTGAGGTTGATTGGAAGACGCACGTATTCGGGTATAAGTTTGACAGTGATGAGAAGGATATCTCATTTGATGAACAGGATAGTGCTGCCGGAATGCCGAAATGTGTTGTCATCGATCCGTCATTTGACTGGGGAAACGACCGGCATCCGATAAAACCATGGCATAAAACGGTTATATATGAAGTGCATGTAAAAGGTGCCACAAAACAACATCCTGAGATACCGGAAAAATTACGCGGAACCTATGCCGGCTTTGCATCTGAACCCTTTATCAATCATCTGAAAGAACTCGGCGTTACCGCGGTTGAACTGCTTCCGGTGCACGATTTTCTTAACGATAAACATATCGTCGATAAAGGATTGAGTAATTACTGGGGATATAACACGACGAACTTCTTTTCACCGACGTCACGATATGCAAGCTCGGGTGATACCGGCGAACAGGTCCGTGAATTTAAAGAAATGGTAAAAACGTTACACAGTCATGGTATTGAAGTGATCCTCGATGTTGTATATAATCATACATCCGAGGGGAATGAAATGGGGCCAACGTTGAGTTTTCGGGGAATAGACAACACGGTGTATTATCATCTCGTCAAAGACGATCAACGGTTTTACATGGATTATACCGGCACCGGAAACAGTCTGAACGTGAACCATCCTCAGGTATTGCAGCTTATAATGGATAGCTTGCGTTACTGGGTGAATGAAATGCACGTCGATGGATTCCGCTTTGACCTTGCTGCCGCCCTTGCACGTGAATTACACGAAGTGGACAAGCTCGCGGCATTCTTTGATATTGTGCATCAGGATCCCGTTATATCGCAGGTGAAGCTTATAGCAGAACCGTGGGATGTGGGTGAAGGCGGATATCAGGTGGGTAATTTCCCGGTGCTCTGGACGGAATGGAACGGCAAGTATCGCGATACGATACGGCGGGCGATCAAAGGGGATGAAAATCAGGCAGCGAAGTTGGCATACAGAATAACCGGCAGCAGCGATCTGTATCAAAGCGACGGCAGGCGTCCGTTCGCAAGTATCAATTTCGTAACAGCGCATGATGGGTTTACATTACAGGATCTCGTCAGTTATAACGAGAAACATAACGAGGCAAACGGCGAGGATAATAAAGACGGTTCCGACAATAATATGTCGTGGAACTGCGGCGCCGAAGGATCCACCGAAGATGAAAACATCATTAATCTGCGTGAACAGCAAAAACGCAACTTCATCACGACATTATTTTTATCGCAGGGAGTACCGATGCTTCTCGGCGGCGACGAGCTGAGCAGAACACAGCAGGGAAATAACAACGGTTATTGTCAGGATAACGAGATTAGCTGGTTCGACTGGGAACTGGACGACCGGAAGAAAGAATTTCTCGATTTCACGAAAAAAGTAATTCACTTTATGCATGATCACGCCGCTTTCCGGCGGAGAAAATTTTTAAAGGGTGAGAAGATAAACGATTCGGAGACAGAGGATATACAATGGCTACGATTTGACGGCCATGAGATCACCGAGGAAGAATGGCAGGCATCCGATACAAAGACACTGGGATTTATTTTAAGCGGTGATACGCTCGATGAATACAATGAAAAAGGTGAGCCGCGGGTTGATGATACATTTGTTGTGTGGATGAATTTCCATCATGAAGATGTGGAGTGTACACTTCCTTCAATGGGAAATGGGACGAGCTGGGAGAAAGTTATTTCGACGGCTACAGAACAAGAAAAAGATGATAGTAATACTTACTCAGGCGGGGAACAATTTAATCTGGGGGCAAGGGCGATAGTGGTGTTGGTAAGAAAGTAAAATTATCGTACCTTACTATCCTATGGGCCAAACGATTGTCTTTATTACACTTGGTATTGCCTTAATTCTCTTTGCATGGGGAAAAGTTCGTCATGATATTGTTGCATTAATCGCATTATTTCTATTGGTGCTTGCCGGTATAGTTCCGAAAGATCACGCATTCACAGGCTTTGCACACCCCGCCGTAATTACCGTTGCCGCGGTTCTTATCATCAGTCGTGCACTAATGAACTCAGGTTTGATTGATGTTATTG
>SKXH01000037.1 GCA_007128495.1 Bacteroidota bacterium | reverse complement strand
TCGCTCCAAACCGGATCGGTCAGGATATTCTTATTATTTACCTGAATAAGGTACGTTGCGTGCCCTACCCATGTAAGCATTCCACTGTGTATTCGTTCAGGCGGATTAACATACTCCGGGGGAACTGCCCGCAGATCGTAGCGGTCGGGCTTCACCACGTTTTGCGCTATACGCCTGTTCCACTGCCAGCGGAGAAAATCATAAAAATCGTTCTCATCCTCCTCGGTTAACCAGGGATTGCGAAACCCCGACTCCGTATGATGTGTTTTGTTAGTAGAATCATCAAAGTCCATTATAAACAAGACCGGGAGGATCAACAACCATATTTTTACGTACTGCACAAATCTCCCTTATTGAATTCAGATTTTAAGAATCGTACAAAATAAGGTATAGAATTGAATAACTCAAATTTAATTCGTAAATTTATGGATTAAAGTCTCAACCCATATACCCGAAAAGGAGGGAAATATGACAACGCAAGTAGAAAATTACACAGCACCAAAAATTGAAACAAATATTGAAGAATATCTCGGCAGTGAAGGAGCAAAAGAACTTCTTGATTATAGCTGCAAAGGAATTGCAAAAGAAACCCTGACATTGCCCGGGCCGGATTTTGTTGACAGGGTATTCGCACAGACCGATAGAAACATCAATGTGCTGAAAAACCTGCAATGGATTTTCAAAACCGGCCGCCTGGCAGGAACCGGCTACCTCTCGATACTGCCGGTAGATCAGGGTATCGAACACTCGGCAGGTGCATCGTTTGCACCAAACCCGGTGTATTTCGATCCCGAGAACATCGTAAAACTCGCTATTGAAGGGGGATGTAACGCTGTTGCTTCAACACTCGGCGTGCTGGGGAGCATCTCCAGAAAATATGCACATAAAATCCCGTTCCTCGTAAAGCTCAATCACAACGAACTGCTCACCTATCCGAACAAATATGATCAGATCATGTTCGGCAGTGTTGAACAGGCATGGAAAATGGGCGCAGCGGCAGTCGGGGCAACCATTTACTTCGGTTCTGAAGAATCGTCGCGGCAGATACAGGAAGTTTCACAAGCATTTGAATATGCCCACGAACTCGGTATGGTTACCGTCTTGTGGTGCTATCTCCGTAATAGTGCATTTAAACAAAACGGTACCGATTATCACGCAGCCGCCGATTTAACCGGTCAGGCAAATCATCTCGGCGTTACGATCCAGGCGGATATCATCAAACAAAAAATGCCCGAGAATAACGGCGGTTACAATGCGATTAAATTCGGAAAGACCCATAAGAAAGTATACGATGAGCTTGCAATCGATCACCCGATCGAGCTCACACGGTATCAGGTGGCAAATTGCTATATGGGACGTGCGGGATTGATAAACTCAGGCGGACCGTCGGGTAAAGACGATTTCGCCGAAGCCGTTAAGACTGCCGTCATTAACAAACGTGCAGGCGGTATGGGATTGATCTCAGGCCGTAAAGCATTCCAGCGACCGATGAACGAAGGCGCAAAATTGCTGAATGCAATACAGGATGTATATCTGTCGAAAGAAATAACAGTAGCGTAAAAATTATAATGATGAAAGAGATGTAGTCCACCTTGTAGGTGGACTATATCTCTGTAAAATTAAAAGGAGAGTTTGAAATCAATGTCAAAGATATTTTGTCCGCAGTGTGATTCAGAAATAAAATCGAGTGCAAAATTCTGCCCACAGTGTGGATCCACTGTCGGTGAGTCAAGCGGTGAGCAGCCCACACCAATGGAAAACCGAACGAAAAAACCGGATAAAGACCCAATGCCGAAAGCGAAATTTGCTATAGCCGGTTTGTTCGGCGTTATCGTTATCATACTTATAGTTATATTTTATAATTTCCTGACGATAGAAGAACATGGTGTGATTGCCGCGCAGCCCACTGTGGGTGACGGTAAATTTTATGAAGACCGAACCATTGAGATGGTTGATGTTCCTTCTCACGTGCAGGATGGGTATCTGGTTTTCTCGCTCGATGATGTGTTCGAACATGAACTTGTGCGCGTAGAGTATGATGGACCGACTGCAGAAATTCCCGTGTTAGCATATATATCTCCAAAAGGAAAGTTGGTCACAGCAATTAGTATCAGCGAACCATGCAACGCAACCCAGTTCACCATTATCGACGGCGCTATCAAGTGTAACAATTGCGATGCCAGATGGGAAGTCGGAACGATGCAAGCATTAACGTGTTGCCCGAACAACTACCCCGATCCGATAAACAGTGAAGTGGTCGGCAATGAAGTTCGTGTACCGATAACGACACTGGAAGAATGGCGGCGGCGGCTATAATATGCAGCTCCTGACCCTCTCCGCGGGTTGTTTGTTTCTATTGTTTTTTATCGGAGAATTTGTCGGCATTCAAGGTTTCAGCAGACGCCCCAAAGCCCGCACAATGATGTGGAATATCAATATGGTCTTTACAGTGCTCTGGCTGGCCGCTATAACGCTTTTATTATATGGAAAGACAAGTGGTGTAGTACTCACGCTTGTCCTTTCTATTTTATGGGTCATCGCACAAATTCGCGCCCATTGGATCCCATATATTCTCGGTGCCCCGATCGAGTATCAACGAGAATACCAACGCATCTTTAAACAAACCGTATCGGTTCTGCCGCGTCTAACTAAACGCGGCGTTGTGCCGAATTTATATCATACCTTAATATTGATCTTATTATTTCTCACTATCAGTTCGGGATTGTCTGTGCTGGTGGGATGAAGAAGGGGGTTTTATGTATCAACGCACGACCGGTGTGGTTCGGGGTGGGAGTGTGCTGGGCTCTCTGTTTGCTGCTGTTGCTTCAACTTTCTTCCCGCTCTGGCGAGCGGGGGTACAGGGTAATCTTTACGTTTCATCAACCATATTCCGTAACCGCTCAAACGTATATATCCCCATATCGTGACCGTCGCCCCATTCGATCTGTATTGCATAAGTACCGACCTGCTCGATCTTTTTCAGATCATATTTGCCGGGCGTCGTGTCGGGGGCGGGATTGGGTTGATATGATTGGAACAAGACGCTCTCCCCTTTGCATTCTGCACAGGGACACGCATCCCGTAACTGTTTAATAGTGTACGTGGTTACCTTTCCGTCGTTCCAGGTAAAGGTGATCTCGTTATCAGAAGTCCGTTTTATCGATGTAGGTTTTGGTGCTGCCATTTCATTGCCGAGTTAATTGTTGTCCGACAGTTAATTTCATTCCTCTTAGAAAATCCGGTGTACTCATTCGTCTTTTACCCTCGAGCTGGAGTTCAGTTACACGTAGAATTCCTTTTCCGGCCGCGATATGTAATTCATCATCGGCGCGGATTATTGCGCCCGGTTCCCGTTCAACTTCCTCGTCAAGAACTTCCGTTCGATAGAGCTTTAATTTTTTACCATCTAGAAATGAATATGCCGCCGGTGCCGGAGATAAGCCGCGTACCAGATTATGTACCTCCCGAGCAGTTTTAGTCCAGTCGATATTGCCGGTTTCTTTAGTGAGTTTTGGAGCGCGTGAAGCGAGCCGCTCATCCTGATCGTATATTTCGGCTTTTCCCTGTTCAATTAATCTGACCGTGTGCAAAACGACGCCGGAGCCGATTTCAGCAAGTTTATCGTGTAATTCACCGGCAGTTTCATTTTCACCGATGGGACATCGTGCCTGCAGGATGATGTTGCCGGTATCGACTTTTTCCTCGAGAAAAAACGTCGTTACCCCTGTTTCTTTTTCGCCATTAATGATCGCCCAGTTAATGGGTGCCGCTCCCCGGTATCCCGGGAGCAGGGATGCGTGCAAATTAAAAGCTCCCTGCGACGGGAGCGTAAACACTTCCGGCGGCAATATCCGGTATGCTACCACGACCATTATATCGGGATTAATTTTTTTGAGGCCGGCGATAAAATCTTCATCCTTTAAGTTTTCCGGTTGGAATACAGGTATATTATTCCCGACAGCAAATTTTTTCACAGGAACCGGAACAACCTGTTGACCGCGTCCGCGCGGTTTATCGGGAGCGGTTACGACAGCATTAATCGAATAACATTCTTTTAAAAGTATTTCAAGACTGGGGAGGGCAAATTCGGGAGTGCCGAAAAAAACTATTTTCATGGTGATCAGGATACCTCTTCCTGACTACCGAGCACCGGATACGGTATTTCAAGTTCGCCGCGTTTAATTTCAAGCAGCGTACCTTTATGAAACTTTCTCCGTCCCGGCGAAAGATGATCGATGAATAAAACACCGTTAAGATGATCGATCTCATGCAGAATAACCCTTCCCGGAATTCCCTCCGCCTCCAGTTCGTGCTCATTGAGATCGAAGTCGTTATACCGTATCCGTACTTTCTCCGAGCGGTTAACCACATCTCTGACCACGGGGATGCTCAGACATCCCTCTTCCATATCCCACTCTCCCTCCATTTCTATCACTTCAGGATTAATAAGAACAAGAGGTTTCTCATCTTTGTACGCCTCGAGCTCAGACACGTCAATAACAATCACCCGCTTTAACACACCGACCTGATTCGCTGCCAGACCGATTCCCTGTGCATTCTTCATCGTTTCAAACATATTCTCGACAAGCTCGCGTACATCATCATCGCGTGTTACCGGTTTGGCTTTTTGCCGTAAAGCTGGATGTCCGTATGTGACGATCGGTAATATGGCCATGTGTGGTGTGGTTCGGTTTGTGTTTTGTGATTTTTGTTTTGCGTTTTAATTTTTCGGGTTTCAGAGACCTTACGGGTTTGGGAAACCTGTCGGGTCTGATATCAAATTATTTAGTTTAATATTCTCCGTACTCCTGTGACTCGCCGTTGGAAATAGCTGCTTTCAAGCGATGATATTGTCACGCCGTTTGACACTGATGCATGGGCAAACAAATTATCGCCGATATATATTCCGACGTGCGACGGATTTTTTCCGGTTGTATTAAAAAATAACAAATCACCGAATTTTCTGTCGGACAATCGAACCTGGCGACCTTGCCGGAATTGTTCTCCTGTCGACCGGGGCAGATCGATGTTCATCGAGTTACGGAAGACCGTAGATATATACGCCGAGCAATCGATCCCGTCCGAACCGGTGCCGCCGAGCCGGTAAGGAGTTCCGATATACCGGAGGATTTCCTGAAGTAATCGCGTCTCCTGTTGTGTCGGATGAGATATCCGGCTTTCGACACTCGCTAACTCAACTTCCACATCATCTTCCCGTTGTTCTTCACGAGCCGCTTGTTGAAGTTCCCGTGAAAACCGGACAGATGTATCCGCCGTTGACGATTTTTCCCGTTCTTCATCGGATTGAGTAAAGCGAGGGGTACCGCTGCCGCATCCTGCAGCGATCAGGAGAAAACAGAGACTCAGTAATATAGAAACAACAGGGTTCATACCTATTAAAATAAACATCCCGGTAGTTTGTTGCAACTACCGGGATGATCTGTAAATAAAAGCGAAATGTGTTTCACCCTAAATATGATTTAAGGGTTTTGCTGCGCGTCTTATCACGCAGCCGACGCAATGCTTTTTCTTTGATCTGACGAACCCGTTCACGGGTTAAACTGAACCGCTCACCGATTTCCTCAAGCGTGAGCGAGTGTTCCAGATCCAGTCCGAAGT
>SKXH01000143.1 GCA_007128495.1 Bacteroidota bacterium | reverse complement strand
TCGATGTGTTTGGTGAGCTGTGCGGTATCGATGTAGCCGTTTCGATATGCGATCTCTTCGGGACAACCGATTTTCAATCCCTGACGCTTCTCGATTATTTGAATAAAGTTGCCGGCTTCGAGTAACGATTCATGCGTTCCGGTATCAAGCCAGGCGGTACCGCGGCCGAGCAATTCTATATGAAGATTTTCTTTTTTAATGTAGTGATTATTAACGTCGGTAATTTCAAGCTCACCGCGCGGAGAAGGCCGAAGTTGTTTAGCAATATTGCAAACCTGATTGTCATACATGTAGATACCTGTAACGGCGTAGTTTGATTTGGGCTCTTTGGGTTTTTCTTCGATACTGATCACATTTTTATTACGACCGAATTCGACTACGCCGTATCGCTGAGGATTGTTTACATAATAGCCGAATATGCGCGCTCCTGAAGTATGAGCGGCGGCAGCTTCCAATTGTCGCGTTAACCCATCGCCATAAAAAATGTTATCGCCCAGGATCAGACAAACGTGTTTATCCTGAATAAACGGTTCACCGATAATGAAAGCTTCGGCGATACCTCCGGGCTCCGCCTGTTCGGCATACTGAATAGATAATCCCCATTGTTTGCCGTTTTTCAACAGCCGCTCGAAGTGCGGCCGGTCTTCGGGTGTTGTTATGACGAGAATATCTCTTATACCGGCAAGCATAAGCGTGCTTAACGGATAGTAGATCATCGGCTTATCGTATACGGGCATTAGTTGTTTGCTGAACGCCGTCGTCAGCGGATATAACCGTGTTCCCGAACCGCCTGCTAAAATGATACCTTTCATAGCTGTCGTCGATATGTTTTCAATGAATAATGTTATTTCCTGATAAATTCACTAATCATTCCGGCTCCGTACGCAGTCAGCTGAAATATAAATGCCGCGGGAATATATAAGCCGGCACGTATACTTTTGGTTTTTATACCGCCATGTAACGCAATTATCGCAGCACCAACCAACGCAATGGTCAAACACCAGAAAAGTATATATTGAAAGATCGCGGAGAATAAAGCGCCTGCAGCGATGATTGCCGCTGTCAATAAGATAATTGCCGGCAGAACGTGCAGCGGTTCAAGCATCGAGCGATCTATCCTGGCAAGCTGCACACGGGCTTTTCCCATTTTAAAAACCTGCTTAGCAAATGCTGAGGGTGTCGATCGCCGCTTATGATACACATATGCATCGTCGATATACTCAACCCGTGCACCGGATTTGATGATACGGTGGCTAAACTCGATATCTTCGCCGTAATGATAAATAGAACCGAACCCGCCTATCTCTTCGAATATTTCGCGCCGTAATCCCATATTAAAACTTCGCGGGTAATACCGCGCAAGTTTTTTCTCCGATGAACCACGGAGTCCCCCCGTGGTCAGAAATGATGTCATTGTGTAATTTACTGCTTTATCCCATGCGGAAAATGTTTCGGCCGATCTATCGGGACCTCCGAATGCATCGATCTTATTTTTCTCGAAAGCGTCTGCAATACTTTGCAGATAGTGAGGTGGTGCAATACAATCCGAGTCGATAAAAATAAATATCTTACCGTTTGCCTTTTCCATTCCGGCGGTGCGGGCATAACCGGGCCCTTTATTTTTCTGGAAATGATATTGTATCGTGAACGAAAGAGTTGCTTTCATCTCCTCGATAAACTTACCGGTACCGTCCGTTGAACCGTCGTCAACAATGACAACCTCGAATTGATCGGGTGGGAGTGTCTGCTGTTTGAAGCTGCCGAATAACTCCTCCAATTCGTGTCTGCGATTATATGTTGCCACGATTACCGACAGCTTCATAGGGTATCATTCAAGTATATCACGGATGGAATATTCATTCTCTCTGTTCTGGCCGCGGCTGATCATCTCACCGAGTAAACCGATCGCGAAGAATTGAACGCCGACGATAATTAAAAGAAATCCCGCCAACAACAGCGGACGGTTGCTTAAGGCGATATTGCCGAGAAACCACTGGATGGTGAGATATGCGTCGATGATAAATCCGGTAAAAAAGCTAACCAATCCGATCGTCCCGAATAAGTGTAACGGGCGGGCCGCAAAACGGGTCGTAAAAATGACGGTGATGAAATCGAGGAATCCCTTCATAAACCGTGTGATCCCGAATTTCGTTTTTCCGAATTTGCGTTTCCGGTGCTGCACAATTAACTCTCCGATACCGAATCCCTGCCAATGTGCCAGTACGGGAATAAAGCGGTGTAACTCGCCGTATATTTTTATAGTTTTAATTACGTTTTGACGATACGCTTTTAAACCGCAATTAAAATCATGGATCTTAATGCCCGTAATTAACCGGACGGTATAATTAAAAAGTTTCGACGGAATTGTCTTTGTAATCGGATCGCGCCGGCGTTTCTTCCAGCCCGATACGACATCGTAACCTTTTTTCAGTTCTTTGACCAGGTTAGGGATTTCCGCCGGATCATCCTGCAAATCCGCATCGAGTGTAACGACGATATCGCCGGTTGCCTGCTGAAAACCGAGGGCAAGGGCGGTGCTCTTACCGAAATTTTTCCGTAACCGGATTACTTTGATGCGTTTATTCTTCTTATGAAGGTCACGCAAAATCTTAAATGAATCATCGGTGCTGCCGTCATCGACGTAAATGATTTCATACGGCATACCCATACTGCCGAGGACGCTTTTGAGCTCGTCGGCTAATACGGGCAAGGACCCTTCCTCATTGAACAGAGGAATCACCACAGAAACTGCGACTCTCTTCGTATCCGATTTTTGGTTTACCGGGGATTTCCCTTCCTGCTGCTGGCTCCGTTTTGGTTGTGGGCGTCTTCTGCGGCGTTGTTGTTTTTTTTGCGGTGTTTCTTTTTTCTCTTCAGTCATAGAATTATAGTAATTGAAGTGATATTAAATAAAAAGTACAATATTATATAGTAAAAATCAACGAAACCGGTTGTATAAGTGCAATGTTCTTGATATCTTATGATCTCACGAGTAAGAGGTCGCACGTTGGTACAGGGTATTAAAAAATATATAAAGCGGATCTTATTCTGGGGGGTGATCCTCGCCGCTCCGGTTGTTTTCATTATGATGGGCCTTGTCTATTTAAATGCCTATTTAACGGGTGACAGGGTCAACACCGCCGCGATACCGGTTCTTGAAACAATCAGCGGTCGTGCTGTACAGATCGGATCAACCGGCGCACACATCGGGTTAACCGCATCATTCGATTTTCGTTCTATCGACTTTTTTCAGAAATCCGCCTTTTTGGATCCAAGTTATAGCCATGTTGATTCTCACATTGGCCGGTTGTTCATCCAGTTCAAACCGCTCACGTTATTTGCGCAGTCGTTTCAAGTGGATTCGATTTTAATCGATAAATTTCAGGGTGTTGTAAAATATGATCCCGGTCGCTCATATACTCAATTTAAGTGGATAGATGAAGATGAGTCACACCGGATGGAAATAAATCTGAATGAGAGTGATCTTGAAAACATTCACATAAAATCATTTCGCGTGAAAAATTCGAATATTCATTATATAAACGAGGAACTTCAAGAGGAATATATAATCGATGATTTTTATAAGGATGTTGAGGTGGAAGGTATTCGTGTTATGAATATGCTGCTCATCAACGGAAGCATAGAGGGGACGTTCAGAAACCCTGAAACCAATTCATTGTATTCACGATTCAGCGTAGCGGGCCGATTGCAGATTAATTTAAAAGACCGGACATTTGTTCTCCGCGGCGGCCGTCTGGCTATCGATGATGACGTGTTTTCGTATACTGCAATTGTAAATATTGATGACGAGGGGGCACGGTTGACCGTTTTATTTGAGGAACCGCGGCAATACGTAGAAAGAGCATTTCGGAATCTTCCGCCTTCATTAGAACGATGGCTGCAGGGGCAACTGCCCGGCAGCCGGTATCGAGTTCATATCAATTATTCCGGCGAGCATGCAGAGGATCAAACCTAAAAAGTCACTCGGACAGAACTTTCTTCACGACAAGAATATAGCACGGAAGATTGTGAACCATTTCGATCCCCGGGAAAACGATACAGTACTCGAAATCGGTCCCGGAACCGGTGCGTTGACGGAATTGCTTGCCGGACGGTGCAAAAAATTGTACCTTGTTGAAAAGGATAAACGTGCGATAGAATTTCTTGATCAACGCTATGGTGATGACGATACCATTCGTATAATAAAGAGCGACATTCTTGACATATCGATACCCAAATTAGCAACCGAAGACGGTAAGCTCAGGGTGATCGGAAATATTCCATACTACATTACGTCACCGATATTATTTCACATACTCGATCAACGTCGATATGTGTATGATCTAATGATGTTGATGCAGCTTGAAGTTGCGCGCCGTATTACCTCACATCCATCATCTACGGATTATGGCATACTTTCCGTTCTTACCCAGACGTGGGCAACACCCGCTTTTTTATTTAAAGTACCCGCAACTGTTTTCTACCCGAAACCTTCTGTCGATTCGGCGTTAGTTCATATTGTGTTTAACCGGGAACGAAACGAAATTGCAGATGAGAATAGATACCGGTCGGTAGTTAGAGGGACATTCGGAACACGACGAAAAATGCTCCGCTCGACTCTGAAGCGATTATATCCTGAACTCCCGTTACACCAGGATCACTTTTCTATCGATCTTAATAAACGGCCGGAAGAGTGTTCCGTCGATGATTTTATTCAATTAACCAACGAGATAGATCATGGTATTAAAAGAAGGCGATAAAAATCCGGATAACGACGCATCGTTACCGAAAGTGCATGCCACAATCGGATCGCAATCCGAAGAGGAACACGAATTTACAATCGAAGAAGAATTTCTTAACGATCTCCGTGAGCTTATTCAAGCTCGAACGACCGCGAGTATCATAAATATTCTGGCGGATCTCCATTCGCCCGATATTGCCGATATTATCGATAATCTTGAACCGGAAGAACGGTTATATATATTTGAACTTCTCGATAGTGCAACTGCAAGTGAAGTGCTTCTTGAAGTCGATGAGAAAGTGCGGGAAGATCTGCTCGAACGGCTATCACATCCACGGATACGAAGTATTGTCGATGAACTGGATTCAGACGATGCTGCGGATATCGTTGGGGAATTAAGCGAAGAGGTTGCCGAACGGGTTTTGGACGATATCGATAAGGAAGATTCTCATACATTAAAAGAGCTGTTGCGGTATCCGACCGATAGTGCAGGCGGTATTATGGCAACGGAGTTCGTATCGGTTAAAAAAGACGATACGGTACAGAAGGCAATTCAACGGGTGCGGAAAATGTCGAAAGAGATTGGTGAAATTTATAATGTATATGTTATCGATGAGAACGACACATTGATCGGACTTATTCCGGTAAAAGATCTCATAGTGCACAATCCGCGGCGGCGCGTTCATAAGGTCATGGAAACAGAATTTCATACGGTGGATGTATTGACCGATCAGGAAGAAGTTGCAAATATGATGAAAAAGTATGACCTCATCACTATTCCCGTTGTGAATACGAAAGGGGAGATGCTCGGTAAGATCACATTCGATGATATTATGGATGTTATACACGAGGAGGCGGATGAGGATATACAAAAGTTTGCCGGTATCGCCGGTATGGAG
>SKXH01000105.1 GCA_007128495.1 Bacteroidota bacterium | reverse complement strand
TTTCAATAAATGCATCGTCTCGTTCAACCCGCTCAAGTTTTTCACGAAGACGTTCGGTTTCGGCTTCCGCCTCTTTTATCTGTTCGGTCATCTGCTGTTTTTCTATTTCCAGGTTAACTCTGTGAATTATCGCTCTGTTACCGAACAGTACAAATCCAACGATCACAGCCACGATCCCTATCTTCCACAAAGCGCCGCGCCGCAATAACCGTGGTAGTGATTGCTGCAGTAATCGAACACCGGGTTTTTTCTTTCGAAGATAAATATCGTTCATTGTTGAAAAATACTAACTTAGGACATTATTTGCAAGCAACCCTCACTGCTCTACTGCATTTTTTACAATCCGAACACATAACTCATCATATTCTATTCCAACCGCCCTGGCAGCTTTCGGAACAAGACTCGTGTCGGTCATCCCCGGTATTGTATTCACTTCAAGACAATATGGTTCGCCTGCTTTGTTATACCGGAAGTCCACTCTTCCGAAACCTTTACAATCGAGCAGCGAAAATGCCTTTCGGGCAATATCTTGTAAGTTTGCCGCATCCTTTTCTTCGAGCGGAGCAGGTACCAGGTATTCGGTCATACCCGGTATATACTTATTCTTATAGTCGTAGTATCCTTCTTTGGGACATATCTCAATGACCGGTAATGGTTCATGCCCCAACATCGAAACCGTGAGTTCACGACCGGCTATATACATTTCAATCAGAACAGTTTCAGAATACCGTAATGCCATCGCAACCGCATCATTCAGATGTTGTTCATTTTGTACGATCGTCATACCGACCGTCGATCCTTGATTAACCGGTTTTACTACTATCGGATATCCGAATTGCCGGTCGATTTCTCTCCTTATTATATCCGGATCAAATTTTCCCCGGATCGGTATCCAGGGTGCAGTCGGGATTCCACCTTCCCGGAATATCCTTTTCGATACGAATTTATCCATTGCCAGCGCACTTGCAAGAACACCCGAACCGGTATAGGGAACACCTCTGAACTCCAGCAATGATTGAATTTTACCATCTTCTCCCCATGTCCCGTGTAGCGCAATAAAAGCGAGCGAAACATCCTCCGGAATGGCATTATTTACCGCTTCTATATAATTACGGGATGATAAAAGGGGCGATCCGTTCAATTTGGGTGGCTCCCGTGTTATTGAAACCGAGAATAATTCCTTTTCTCCCGGTTGATTTGTACCATACGCCGGATCTATTACAATTACTTCATAATTTCGTGCACGCAAGGCCTTTGTGATGTTTCTACCGGATAAAAGGGATACTTCACGTTCCGGTGAAACACCACCGCATAGTAAAGCTATTTTCAATTTTAATAAATCCTTCCAGATCGAGGTATACTTAGAGCTTTAACAATTCCGTGTAACTTCTCTATATAACTACATTTTAGACGAAAATCAACCATTATGAATTTTTACTTTTCCTTTGGCATAGTATTTGTAATTTTTAGGTATAAGTAAGAAATATAAGCTATATAGCGTATTTATTTATTAAATTTGAATATAAATCGTTCTCATTTTTTAATTTTTGGAGAATAAGTACATGTCAAGACTCAAGGTTACTATAGACGGCAACAATGCTGCCGCACATATTGCGCATAAAACCAACGAAGTGATTGCCATCTATCCCATCACCCCATCATCTGATATGGGTGAACTAGCCGACCATTGGTCAGCAGAAGGAAGGAAAAATATCTGGGATACCGTTCCGACGGTTATTGAGATGCAGAGCGAAGGTGGTGCAGCCGGTGCGTTGCACGGCGCGCTGCAGTCAGGATCACTGGCAACAACCTTTACCGCATCCCAGGGGTTGCTGTTAATGATCCCGAATATGTATAAAATTGCCGGCGAACTTACGCCGACGGTATTTCACATTGCGGCTCGTTCATTAGCTGCCCAGGCACTCTCGATATTCGGAGATCACAGTGATGTAATGTCTACACGCCAAACAGGTTGGGCACAGCTATCATCCAATAATCCGCAGGAAGTAATGGATCTTGCTCTGATAGCGCAGGCAGCAACACTTGAGTCGCGCGTACCATTTCTTCATTTCTTCGACGGTTTCAGAACTTCACACGAAGTACGAAAAATCGAACAACTTTCCGACGATGATATCCGGGCGATGATCAATGATGAATTGGTTTTCGAACACAGGCGCCGGGCTATGACCCCCGATAATCCGGTGCTTCGCGGCTCGGCACAAAATCCGGATGTTTATTTTCAGGGCCGCGAAACTGTCAATACTTTTTATTTACAGACACCGAAGATCGTCCAGAATTCAATGGATAAATTTGCCAAGCTCACCGGCAGACAATATCAGTTATTCGAATACTTTGGAAGTCCCGAAGCCGAAAGAATCATTGTTCTCATGGGCTCGGGTTCCGATACGGCTGAAGAAACGGTAGAGTACCTTCAAAGCAAAAATGAGGATGTGGGTATCTTAAAAGTCCGGTTATTCCGCCCATTCTCAACCGAGCACTTTATGCAGGCAATTCCAAAGAGCGTTAAATCGATTGCAGTGCTCGACAGAACAAAAGAACCGGGCAGCATTGGCGAGCCGTTATATCAGGATGTTGTAACTGCCTTTACCGAAGCGCTTGATAACGACGATTCAAAGTTTAAATCGCTTCCCACAATTGTCGGTGGACGATACGGATTATCATCGAAAGAATTCACACCGGCAATGGTAAAGGCGGTATTTGACGAGCTGAAGAAATCGCGTCCGAAAAATCATTTTACTGTCGGTATAGTTGACGATGTTACCAAAACAAGTCTCGATTTCGATCCCGAATTTGATATCGAACCGGAAGAAACTATCCGTGCAATGTTCTTCGGTCTCGGTGCCGACGGTACGGTCGGAGCAAATAAAAACTCGATCAAGATCATCGGTGAAGAAACGGATAACTACGCGCAGGGTTATTTCGTTTACGACTCGAAGAAGTCCGGCTCAATGACAACATCTCACCTTCGATTCGGTAAAAAGCCGATCAGGTCGACGTATCTGATCAGCAAAGCAAACTTTATAGCATGTCATCAGGAAGTATTCCTTGAGAAACTCGATATGCTTAAGTATGCCGTTAAAGGGGCAACGTTCCTTGTAAACACCCAACAGCCGAAAGATAAAGTATGGGATAAATTACCGAAACGTGTACAGGAACAAATCCTTGAAAAGAATATCAAACTTTATGTTATCGATGGTTACAAAGTTGCCCGTGAAACCGGTATGGGCGGCCGCGTGAACACGATTATGCAGACATGTTTCTTTGCAATCTCCGGTGTTTTACCGAAAGATGAAGCGATTGCAAAGATCAAAGATGCAATTAAGAAAACATACGGCAGCAAGGGCGATGAAGTTGTGCAGATGAACTACAATGCCGTCGATAAAGCAGTTGAAAATCTTCACGAAGTTGAAATCCCCGATAAAATGACGAGCGATGTCGAGATGCCGCCGGTGGTGCCTGAGAATGCACCGGAATTTGTCAAAAATTTTACCGCCGAAATTATTGCCGGAAGAGGCGATTCAATACCGGTAAGCAAGATGCCGATCGACGGTACCTTCCCCACTACAACTGCTCGTTGGGAGAAACGAAACATAGCAACGGAAGTACCGGTCTGGGATCCCGATGTATGTATCCAGTGCGGTAAATGTGTCATTGCCTGTCCGCACGCCACGATCAGGCAAAAAGTATACGATCCGAAACATCTTGAAGGTGCACCGGAAACATTTAAATCGACCGACTACCGCGGACGTGAATTCCCCGGTATGAAATATACCCTGCAGGTAGCAGTCGAAGATTGTACCGGCTGTGTATTGTGTGTTGAAGTTTGTCCGGCAAAAAATAAAAAAGAAACCCGGCTCAAAGCTATCAATATGCATCCCCAGCGTCCATTGCGTGAACTAGAGCGCGAGAACTGGGACTTCTTCCTTAATATACCGGAGATCGACCGCAGAGAAGTTAAGGTCGATACGATCAAGGGCTCACAATTTCTTGAACCGCTGTTTGAATTCTCCGGCGCCTGTGCCGGCTGCGGAGAAACACCATACGTGAAATTGGTAAGTCAATTGTACGGCGATCGTATGCTTGTTGCAAATGCAACAGGATGTTCATCAATTTACGGCGGCAATTTACCGACGACTCCCTGGGCGAAAAATAAAGACGGACTCGGCCCGACATGGTCTAACTCCCTATTTGAAGACAACGCGGAGTTCGGACTCGGTATGCGGCTTTCGATAGATAAGCATGAAGAGTTCGCTCGTGAATTGCTACAAACTCTGCGATCGGATATAGGCGATGAACTCGTGAATGCTATCCTCAACAACGCTCAAAAAGACGAAGCGGATATTTACGAGCAGCGCGAGAAAGTCGAAGCACTCAAGAAAAAACTTGAGAAGAACGACAAACCACAGGCAAAACAATTGCTGAACATAGTAAATTATCTCGTCAAAAAGAGCGTCTGGATTATGGGCGGCGACGGCTGGGCATACGATATCGGCTACGGCGGGCTCGATCACGTGCTCGCTTCCGGTAAGAATGTCAACATTCTTATTCTGGATACCGAGGTGTATTCAAACACCGGCGGTCAGATGTCGAAATCAACACCGCGGGCCGCAGTTGCAAAATTCGCGGCGAGCGGTAAACCGTTACCGAAGAAAGACCTCGGTCTTATCGCAATGACATACCGGGATGTTTATGTTGCAAAGATTGCAATGGGAAGCAACGATGTTCATACGGTTAAAGCGATCATCGAAGCGGAAAAATACGACGGTCCCTCGGTTATCATTGCATACAGCCATTGCATTGCGCACGGCATCAACATGGCGAAGGGTATGGATAATCAGAAGGCAGCGGTTGATTCCGGGCACTGGCCACTCTACCGATATAACCCGGATAACCGGAAAGAAGGTAAGAAAGCATTGTCACTCGATTCGAAACCGCCGAAAATACCGTTTGAGAAATACGCCTATATGGAAACTCGTTTTAAGATGCTCACAAAGAGTCATCCGGAAGCAGCCAAGAAACTCATGAAACTTGCTCAGCAGGATGTCGATTACAGTTATCATCTTATCGAGAAGATGGCGGATATTCTTGACGGTAAAACAAACGGACAAAACGGTAATCAATAATAAACGGAATTTTTTAAAACAACGAGGCAATATATGGACTTAACAACAAAGTATCTCGGGCTTACTCTGAAAAATCCGATCGTACCATCGGCATCTCCATTGGCAAACGAAATCGACAATCTGAAAAAAATGGAAGATGCAGGGGCGGCAGCGGTGGTTTTAGAGTCATTGTTTGAAGAACAGATTCGACATGAATCGAAAGAGCTCGACCACTATCTGCAATTCGGCGCTGAGAGCTTTGCTGAGGCGATCACGTACTTTCCGGAAGCAAGCGATTACCGGATCGGTCCGGAAGAATATCTCGAGCATATAAAAATGGCAAAAGAAGCAGTCGATATCCCCGTGATTGCAAGTTTAAATGGCGTCACCGTCGGCGGCTGGATCGATTATTCCAGAAAGATGGAACAGGCAGGTGCCGATGCGTTGGAATTGAACGTGTACTATATTCCCACAAATCCCCGTCTATCCGGCGTTGAGGTGGAGAACTTGTATATCGACATACTCAAGGCAGTGAAAGCAGCGGTCAAGATCCCCGTAGCAATGAAGCTGAGTCCGTTCTTCAGTTCGCTCTCTCATTTTACACGGC
>SKXH01000235.1 GCA_007128495.1 Bacteroidota bacterium | reverse complement strand
TATAGTTAAAAAACCCTATGAACCGAATGATATATTAGAAAAAATCCAAACTGCTATACAGGATGGATAATATAAGGTAAACGTATGTCCGGCCAAAAAATAAGAATTCTATTGCTTGAGGATTCTGCTGCAGATGTTGATCTTGCCGTTCGTGAAATCGATAAAACGAAGTTGCAGTATGAATTAAAAGTTGCTGTGGATAAAAATTCATACAGTACCGAGTTACACTCCTTCCGGCCGGATCTAATTCTTTCCGATTATATGCTTCCGGATTTCGACGGGCTCTCAGCGCTGCGAATGGCCCGGGAGAATGAGTCATATATCCCCTTTATAATTACGACCGGTTCTGTTAACGAAGAGATAGCCGTTGAATGTATGAAAGCCGGTGCCGATGATTATGTGCTGAAAGATAGATTGGTGCGTCTCGGTCCGGCTATCCATACCGCGATCGAAAAAAAACGATATCAAGCCGAAAAACTCAAAGCGGAGGAGGCGCTCCGCGAGAACGAAGAGAAATACCGCTTTCTTGTCGAAAATGTAACCGACCTGATCGTCAAAGTAGACCCCGGGGGGCGATTCCAATTTGTGAGTCCCTCATATTGTGAGTTGTTCGGTAAGCGGGAAGAAGATCTGCTCGGAAAACACTTTATGCCGCTTGTCCACGAAGAAGACAGAGAAAAAACACAGAAAGCTATGGAGTCACTCTATCGTCCTCCCTATACCTGTTATGTTGAACAACGGGCATTGACCAAATACGGCTGGCGCTGGCTTGCCTGGACAGACAGGGCAATCCTTGACGATAATGGAAAGGTCACATCGATCGTGGCGGTCGGGAAAGATATTCACCAACGAAAAGAATATGAAGAAGCGCTGCGCGAGAGCGAAGAACAGTACAAATCCCTGTTCGAAAATGAACATACAATTATGTTGTTGATCGATCCCGATGACGGCAGGATCGTGGACGCGAATCCGGCTGCCTGTACTTTTTACGGATACGAACGTACCCGTATGCGGGCTATGAATTTTCACGATATCATATCCCTGCCGCAGGACGAAGTTGCCAGACGAGTGGCGGATATCCGGCAGCAAAAAAGGCAAAAGTTTAAATCAAAACACCGTCTTGCCGGCGGTGATATTCGTGATGTGGAAGCGCTTGCGGGTCAAATTATCGTGCAAGGTAAACCACGCATCTACTCCATTGTTAATGATGTAACCGAGCGCCGCAGGGTGGAAGAAGCACTGGAAAAATCCCATGAATTTTATCTTAGCTTGTTTGAAAAATTCCCCGGCATGATCTGGCGGTCGGATTGTGATGGAAATATTAATTATGTGAATCAATCGCTGGTGCAATTTACCGGGAGGGCTTTCAACGATGAACTGGGCTGGAAGTGGCTGGAAAACGTACACCCCGATGACCGGGATGAGGTAAAACAAAAGCAGACTGAATATATTCTTGAGAGAAAACCTTTCCAGATGGAATACCGTATACGACACCACAGCGGAGAATATCGCTGGATCATCGATGCCGGCAAGCCCTATGATAATAGTGACGGAAATTATTCCGGCTATATCGGATCGTGCTTCGATATTTCCGGCCGGAAAATTATCGAAGAACGGTTGCATCATATAAACCGACTCTACTCTGTACTCAGCCACGTAAACCAGACAATTGTTAAAATACAGGATCAAAATACATTGCTGAACGAGGTATGCAAAGTAGCGGTTGAACAAGGCGGCTTTACCATGGCCTGGATAGGTTTATATGATAAAGATGCGGATGCAATACAACCGGTCGCGCGTTACGGCAATGATAACGGTTACCTTGACAGCGTTGCATTTTCACTCTCAGATAATAAAGAAGAATATACACCGGCGCAGAAGGTGTTGACCGGCGGTTCGTCATATATTGCAAACAACATTGAAACCGATCCGCTTGTAGAACCACACCGTACCGAAGCGCTTGCACGCGGATTCAGATCGGGTGCTGCATTTCCGATACGGTCGAATAATTCGGTGATCGGTGTGTTTATCGTTTATTCTGATGAGATAAATTATTTTAATCCCCGGGAAATACAATTGCTTGAAGAAGTCGCGGAGGATATATCGTTTGCTATTCAGAAAATTGCCGACGAACAGAAAAGAATAGAGACAGAGAGGTCATTACAGGCGAGTGAGGAACGTTTCAGGACGCTTGTCCAGTCGATGGACGATATGGTATTTGTGGTTGATAAAAATCTGCGGTATACCGGTGTGTATGGAAGATGGCTTGAGAATGTTAATCTATCACCCGAAATGTTTCTCGGTAAAACTCCCCGCGAGATAATAGGAACCGACCTTGCCAGAATTCACGAAGAGGCATATGAACGCACCTTACGCGGCGATCACTTAGTGTATACCTGGATTGCGAATCTGCCCGGGAGTGAACGGCATATGCAAACCGCCTTATCTCCGCTGAGTGATGTTAACGGGGAGATCACGGGTATAGTCGGTGTCGGGCGCGATATTACCGAGCTCCGTGAGGCACAGTCGATGCAGCGTCTGCAGAGTGTTGCGCTTGAAGCGGCGGCAAATGCTATCGTGATCACCGATAGGGGTGGTAATATTCAATGGGTCAATAAAGCGTTTACTGAAGTCACCGGCTACTCCCGCAAGGAAGTTGCCGGAAAGAATCCCCGTATTTTAAAATCCGGCCGCCATAATAAATCGTTCTATCAAAACTTGTGGGCTACTATTTCATCTGGGCGGGTATGGTCGGGAGAGGTTATAAACAGACGTAAAGACGGAGGCATATATACCGAAGAAATGACGATCACCCCGGTCCTTGATGAGTCGGAACAGATACTGCATTATATCGCCATCAAACAAGACGTTACCAAACAAAAACAATTGCAGGAACATCTGTATGAATCGCAAAAGATGGAGAGTGTGGGAACGCTCGCAAGCGGTATTGCACACGATTTTAATAACATCCTCGGTATAATAGTCGGTTACGCCTCGTTGCTGGAGAATCGCAATCATGATGATGAAAAATTCAAACAACACCTTAACGCAATTAATAAAGCGGTCGAGCGGGGTGCCAACCTTGTACAGCAAATATTAACCTTTGCCCGGAAAACCGATGTATCGCTGGATATAGTAAAGGTGAACACCGTTGTGCAGGAACTTGCAGAAATGGTCGAAGAAACGTTCCCGAAAACTATATCTCTTAACTTACATCTTTCGAAGAATTTACCGGCTATAGTGATAGATCAAGGGCAGCTTCATCAGGCGCTGCTTAATCTCTGCGTCAATGCCCGGGATGCTATCATGGCGACGGACCAGGGTACGGGGGAGATAACGATACGGACCGATGTAGTGCCGGGGACGGACCTTCAAACTCTATTCCCGGAAGCCGGTCCGCAAAAGTATATTTCCATCGTTGTTTCCGATACGGGAACCGGAATGGGTGAAAAAACGATCGATCGTATATTCCAACCTTTCTTCACAACAAAAGATAAGGGGAAGGGTACCGGTTTGGGATTGTCGGTTGTGTACGGTATTGTTAACTCCTATCGCGGTTTTATCGATGTACAGAGTAAGGAGGGGCAGTATTCGACCTTCATCTTATACCTCCCGGTCCGGCCCGGTATACAATCAGATACCGACCTGGTAGATAGTGACGGAGAAGATCGATCCGGAGGAAACGAGACTATATTGCTCATCGAAGATGAATCATTGCTGCTTGATGCAGTTGTTATGATCCTTGAAGAGAAAGGGTATACCGTACTGACTGCGCAGGATGGGATGAACGCTCTCGATATATTTGAAAAAAATAAAGATACTATCGATGTCGTATTATCCGATATGGGGCTGCCGAAAATGAACGGCAGTGAAATATTCAAACGCATTAAGAAAATAAATCCGGATGTTAAATACATTCTCGCGAGCGGATATTTTGATCCGGCACGGAAAAAAGAACTGGTCAATGCCGGTGTTCAGGCATTCATCCGGAAACCTTATCAACCTGACCGGGTGTTGTCGTCTATCCGGAGTGTTTTGGAGGAATAAATGTAGATACACTATGGCACAAAATCTCAAACTCCTGATCGTAGAAGATTCGAAAGAAGATATCGAGCTTATCATCCGGAAATTGAAATCGGGCGGGTATACGGTAACGTACGATGTTGCAAATACATTGGCGTCATTTAATGAAGCTATCGAACGTGAACAATGGGATATCATATTATGCGATTATGCAATGCCTGCGTTTAACGGTACCGAAGCGTTGGCAAGCTTACGGCACAAAGAATTAGATATACCGTTCATTTTTGTCTCGGGTAAAATGACCGAGGATATGGCGGTGGATGCGATGAAGCACGGTGCGAGCGATTACGTGATGAAAGATAATCTCAAACGGCTTTTTCCGGCAGTTGAGCGGGAGGTGAGGGATTCAAGAATTCGAAATGAACACCGCAAAATTCAGAAGGAATTGCTCGAATCAAAAAATCTCCTCGATAAAACTTTTAAAAGTCTCAAGGAAGCCGTTTTTATTATACACCCCGGGAATCGAACTATAATTACCTGTAATCCTGCGGCAGAGCAGATATTCGGTTACGGTAAAGATGAATTAACCGGCAAGAATACAGAATTTTTACACGTCGACCGCACTGCCTATGAACAGTTTGGAAAAGAATTATTAAATAAGTTAGACAGCGAGGGTGTGTATAATACTGAATATTGTATGCGCCGGAAAAACGGTGAAGTATTCCTGACCGAGAATACCGTAACGGAAATTAGTGACGATCAGGGACGCAGATCTGGTCTCGTAAGCGTTGTACGCGATATTACGGAGCGCAAAGAAGTTGAGAAGGCGTTACAGCAAAGTGAAACACGGTTTCGCAAGATTATCGAAAGCGTGCCCGCCGGCTTTGTCTTATTATCGGAGGATCTTAAATTTAAATATGCAAGTCCTTCAGCGTTGAATATGTTTGGCTATAATCCCCGTAATCCAAATCTAGATCCGGTTGAACTGACACACCCTGAAGATCTCCCTTCAGTGCTTGCAGAACTCGACGGTGTGATCAAAGACCCGTCGAAAACTACTGAATTACAATACCGGTTCAAACATAACGACGGTTCGTGGCGGTGGATTGAAAGCACATTCAGTAATTTGCTTGCAGAGCCGGCTATAGAAGCAGTATTGATAAACTTCAACGATATAACCCATCGTAAAGAACTGGAAACGAAGATGCAACTGCACGCACATTTGCTTGATGAGATCGGTGAAGCGGTGATGGCAACCGATCTTGAGGGTAAAATTTTCTACTGGAACAAAGCTGCTGAAGAGCTCTACGGGTGGGCGGCTGATGAAGTGATCGGCAAGGATATTATAGATGTAACACATTCGCAGATGTCCAAAGACCAGGCGGCGGATATTATGGAGAAACTTCGGAAGGGTGAATCATGGTCGGATGAATTTACTGTTCAGCGGCGGGACGGCAGTACCTTTCCTGCGCTGGTTACCGATTCACCGTTTTTAGATGATGACGGTCAATTGGTAGGCATTATCGGTATTTCTATAGATATTTCGAAACGCAAGCAGGCCGAAAAACAGCTTCAGCTTCAAAGTGCTGCGCTTGAATCTGCTGCAAATGCAATTTCCATAACCGACACCGATGGCATCATCCAATGGGCTAACCCTGCATTTTATTCACTTACCGGATATTCAAAAGAAGAGGTAATCGGTTCGAAGCCG
>SKXH01000181.1 GCA_007128495.1 Bacteroidota bacterium | reverse complement strand
CTTCGGATGGATTGTTCAATTTAATCTTCACCATCCATCCCTTCTCATACGGGTCCTGGTTAACCAGTTCCGGGGTATCGGCAAGTTCTTCATTGACTTCGACTACCTCACCGCTTACCGGCGCATAAAGATCTGCAACGGTTTTTACGGTTTCGATAGTACCCATCGAATCGTTCTGTGAAAAGGTGCTGCCTTTATCCGGAAACTCGATATAAACTATATCGCCAAGTTCCGACTGGGCATAATCGGTTATACCGACAACTGCAATATCATTTTCAATGCGTAACCATTCGTGTTCTTTGGTATATTTTAAATCATCAGGGAAATTCATTGTTAGCTCCTGTTTTCAGTGTGTGGTGGTGTTAATCTTTAAATAAAAATGTATCGACAAAGGTTGTATCAAAATTACCGTCTCTGAACTGCTCACTCTTCATTACTTTTTTATGAAATGGTATTGTTGTCTTTACTCCTTCAATAATAAATTCATCAAGTGCAACGATCATCCGTTTAATCGCATCCTCACGAGTCGGTGCGTGAACGATTAATTTTGCCAGAAGTGAATCGTAAAACGGCGGCATAATGTAACCGTCGTACGAGTGGGTATCTACGCGCACTCCCAAACCGCCGGGCGTATGAAAGCTGGTAATTTTCCCGGGCGAGGGACGAAAATCTTTATTCGGATCTTCGGCATTGATACGGCATTCGATTGCATGACCGAACGGTTTTATTTTTTTCCGGGATAACCGCTTCCCATCCATAATTTCTATCTGTTCCCGGATTAAATCGTATCCCGTAACTTCTTCGGTGACGGGATGTTCGACCTGAATTCGAGTATTCATTTCCATAAAATAGAAGTTACGATACTTATCGACAAGAAACTCGATTGTGCCCGCACCGCGGTATGAAACACTTTTCGCCCCACGGATAGCAGCATCACCCATTTTTTCCCGGAGCTCATCATCAACTATCGGTGAAGGTGATTCTTCGATCAGTTTTTGATGGCGTCGTTGTATCGAGCAATCGCGTTCGCCGAGATGGATAACATTGCCATAGGTATCGCCGAGCACTTGAATTTCGACATGCCGCGGTGCTTCGACGAACTTTTCAACATATACCCCCGGATTGCCGAAAGCCGATTCGGCTTCGGCGCGTGCAGTTTGAAAAAGCTGCTCGAAATCTTCGGACTTCCGTACGATACGCATACCGCGTCCGCCGCCGCCTGCCGATGCTTTAATGATAACCGGATATCCGACCGAGTCTGCAAGCTCGCGTGCACTTTTTTTATCATCGATAATGCCGTCACTACCGGGTACGACCGGTACTTCGGATTTTCGCATCGTTTCTTTCGCGAACGCTTTATCGCCCATCGCGCTGATCATCTCGGCCGTCGGGCCGATGAACGTTATTCCTGACGTTTCACAAATTTCTGCAAAGCTTGCATTTTCTGAGAGAAACCCATATCCGGGATGGATAGCATCGGCGTTGGTAACTTCGGCTGCGGCGATGATGCGAGGTATATTAAGATAACTTTCTTTTGGCGATGGGGGCCCGATACAGACCGCTTCATCTGCAAAACGTACATGCAGCGATTCCCGATCCGCCTCCGAAAAGACTGCGACCGTATTTATACCCATTTCCTGACATGCACGTATAACGCGCAGGGCAATCTCCCCGCGATTTGCAATAAGAATTTTGTTCAGCAATTATTCTACCTACTTAGTCGGCTCTATGAGGAACAATGTCTGGTTATATTCCACCGGCTGTGCATTCTCAACCATGATCTTGACGATCTTTCCCTTGACATCAGATTCGATCTCGTTCATCAATTTCATAGCTTCAACAATACAAAGCACCGTGCCAGGTTCAACCTCCTGTCCCACTTCCACGTACGAATCGGCATCAGGTGCGGGTGCCCGATAAAACGTACCGACAATTGGAGATTTCATTTCATGATAGGTGACACCCGGTTCGGGTTTTTTCTCCCCGGTTTTTTCGGCAGCGGCAGTCTCGGGTTGTTGTTGCTGTTGCTGCTGCTGCGGCATCGGTGCCGGCATTTGATAATAAGGCATGATATGGCCATGCTGGCCTTCCGCCTTATTGTTCGTTTGTTTTGCCAGTCGTAATTTAATCCCCTCTTCCTCAATCTCCATTTCTGTCATAGTACTCTGATCAAGAATTTTGATCAGCTTTCGAAGGTATGCTAAATCCATTACCCGCCTATCAATTAGTTTAACTATTTTGCTCTTTCGATGTATGTGCCGGTTCGTGTATCAACCTTGATTACATCGTTTTCATTAATAAATAACGGGACGTGAACGACAGCCCCCGTTTCCAATGTTGCAGGTTTCGTACCGCCTGTTGCAGTATCGCCCTTAACTCCCGGGACAGTTTCAACGACCTTCAATTCGACACTCAAAGGTAATTGACATCCGACTATGTCGTTCTCATACGCCTCTACTTCGACAATATCCCCTTCTTTGAGGAACTTTTCCATATCAGCCATCATCGATTGATCGAGCTGGAATTGATCGTGATTATCCTGATCCATAAAATAAAACGTATCGCTATCGCGATATAAAAATTGAGCCGGACGCCGCTCGACACGGGCTACTTCAATTTTGTCATTCGAGCTGAATTTATGTTCCATGGATCTACCACTCTGTAAATGCCTTAATTTTGTCTGCACGAAGCCGCGTTTATTTCCGGGTGTCCGGTGCTGATAGTCTTCTACTATGTATAAATCACCGTCAAATACAATGATCATCCCGACACGAAAATCAAGCGCTGTTGCCATATATCCTCAAAAATATTTGTAAAATACCGTTTACCGCTATATATTATATAATATTATAAAACTTTAATATACTGCCATATGTATTCAATGTCAACCATAAAGATTCAATCGCATATAGTTTTGACCGCCGTTCTCTGCTCGCTGATGGCCGGCTGCGGAGACGAGCCGGATCAAAAAATCCCCGGTGAGAAAATGGTCGACGTGTATGCCGATGTCCTTATCGTTACCAGCGCATATGAAGCAGGTGAAGAACCGGTGGACTATTTCGAGCAGCTTGATTCGGTGTTCACCGAACATAACGTTGATCGTGATATATTTTTTTCAACACTCGATTATTACCGTGAAGACCCTTACCGTTGGAAAGATCTACTTGATCGTGTTATTGCAGAACTTGAACGACGGAGAGGTCAGGTGCTTGAGCCACCCGATATCCGGTCTTCGTCTTGATTACCCATAGCAGATGATGTATAATAATATGGCTTGATTTCCCTTCCCAGAAAAGCAAGGGTTGCTGCAATAACTCCGAAATCGTCAAGGTATCCGATTAACGGTAGCATATCCGGTATTGCATCGAACGGCATGATAAAATATGCGAGCGCCGCAACAACTACGGACTTTTTATACCACGGAATCGCGGCATCGGTCATATACCGGAATAACGCAAGCACATGTTTCGCGAGCCGGATACCGCCCCGCAACGATTCCATTTTCTCTTCAAAATTTTCCCGGACATACTCCTCCTTCTCCTCATATTCTTCCTCTGTCTCCGGAATATCTAGTTGATCGAGTTCATCCGGTCGATCACCATTGTGCGGTCGTTGCATAGAAGCATCTCCTTATAATAGTAATAATAGGCTTCTCACTAACAATTATAAATTAACAACCTGTAAATTATAAATCAACCGTCGATTATTGAGCCGCTACATCACCGATAATTATTGGTTTTTCACCGATCTTTTTGAGAACGGTGATAACCTGGTCCGTGTTGTCTCTTTCTGCTGCAATAACCAAACCGATGCCCATATTAAAAACCCGGCGCATCTCCTCCTCCTCAACACCACCGATCCTTTGAATGAGATTAAAGATCTCCGGTACTTCCCATCCATTCCAGTCGATGTTTACTTTTGTGAAATCCGGTAATATCCGCCTGGTATTATCGACAATACCGCCGCCGGTAATGTGCGCAAACCCTTTCGGTTCTGCCTGTTTGATCAACTGTTGTATCGCCTGCAAATACGATCGGTGAACTTGTAACAATTCCTCGGCAAGGGAGCAGCCGAGTTCATCGATATGATCATTGACTGAATAGTGTTCAAACAACACCGAACGTGCTAATGAGTAACCATTCGTATGCAAACCATTGGAAGGTACACCGATTAGCACATCGCCCGGTTGTATAGCAGAGCCGTTTATTATTTTTTTCTTATCAACGATCCCGACGATAGTACCCGCGAGATCGAAATCTTTATCCTTATACATCCCGGGCATTTCTGCGGTCTCTCCCCCGATAAGCGAGCAATTGTTTTCTTTACACGCTTTTACGAATCCTCTGATAACATCTTCAAAGACTTTGGGTTCCAATTTTCCTGCGGCAAAATAATCCATAAAAAACAACGGAACGGCTCCGCTCACGGCAATATCATTGACACAATGATTGACGAGGTCGCTCCCGACCGTATCGTATTTATTTGCACGAACTGCAACGTGCAGTTTCGTACCGACCCCATCGACACTTGAGACCAACACCGGTTCTTCATATTGAGCGAAATCCACACGATAAAAACCGCCGAATAATCCGATATCGGTGAGTACATTTTCAGAAAAGGTTGAACGGATAAGCGACTTGATATTGCGCACTGAAGAATCCGCAGCGTCTATATCTACCCCGGCATCCCTGTAAGTCTTACTCAAAAATTATCTCCAATTCAAAAAGAGAGGCATATTCGAAATGTATTACATGTAAAATGAAATTACTGAGAATGCTGCTAAAAATCAAGGTCTTGAATGTGTGAAAAACCTTCTCTATATTTAATCTTTTCGGATATTTAGAGATAAAGTTACTTATGTCTGTCATCACTGTTGAACCGGGCAACGAACAAATAACGGTCAATACGGTCTATTGTCTTGGTAGAAATTATGCCGGGCACGCCCGTGAAATGGGTGCCGAAGTATCCGCCGAGCCGGTTGTCTTCATAAAACCGGCAACCGCTGTGGTAAACGGTACCTCGCCTATCGTTCTGCCCTCGTTCAGCGATGATGTTCATTATGAGATCGAGCTGGTAGTTCTGGTGGATGACGTTCCAAAAAATGTATCCGCTGAAAATGCCGGGCAACACATCGTCGCGTATGGTGTCGGACTTGATTTAACGGCGCGGGATATTCAATCAGTGGCAAAACAAAGGGGACTGCCGTGGGCGACAGCAAAAGGGTTCGACGGGGCAGCACCGGTATCACGCTTTATAAAATCTGAAAACGGATTAATTAACTCAACGACAACGCTACGATTAACTATCAACAACCAGGTAAGGCAGAAGGAATCCATCGGAAACATGATAGTATCCGTACCTGCTATTATTGCATATCTAACAAAATATTTTTCCCTACGACGAGGTGATCTCATATTCACGGGAACGCCGGAGGGTGTTGGACAGCTTCGACCCGGAGATTCGGTTAAAGTAGAATTAGTCGATATTGTTTCATTTAACACACGGGTAGAGAAGTTATAATATGCCGCAGAAGCAAACTGTCGTTTTCACTTCATTGAGCTTGTTCGTACTCGGTTTATTCATCGGGGCAATAATTCTTTTGTCGGGCGGGCTCACCTCAAAGCCGGGGTCAACCGAACCTGAATCTACTTGGCGGCCGCCGACAATTAACGACATTTATAGTCCGTATGATTCACTCGAGATACAAATAGACGATTATATCTGGCCGACCGATGTAACAAGAACGCTTACATCGGCTTT
>SKXH01000248.1 GCA_007128495.1 Bacteroidota bacterium | reverse complement strand
TTTCAGATTACACCGGTGAAAGATCTCTTTGACAATGTTGCCCGGCTTCTCAAGAACCAGATAACCAACTATCGAATTGTACTGGAAACCTCCGTTGAACCGAAAAAACTTGAACTTACCGCCGACCCCGAACTCATCGAACAGGTAGTGATAAATTTGTTGAAGAACAGCATCGAAGCGCTACAGAATCGAATTAAGCCGTTGATCCGCTTATCGGCACGACTTGACGGACAGGGAAGGGTTGTGATGCAGGTTGCCGATAACGGACCGGGAATCGAGCCGGAAGCAGTCGACAAGATATTCATTCCATTCTATACCACAAAAGAAAGCGGTTCCGGTATCGGTTTGAGTCTCGCCCGTCAGATCATGCGACTGCATGGCGGTTCGATCAGTGTTCGGTCGGAGCCGGACAAGGAGACGGTGTTTACGCTGCGGTTTTAGTTATCTTTGGAATGCGGGAGCCATGCTCCCGCTTTTTCTATGTAATTTAATCAATATTTTTTTGTATTTTCTGTGCTCGAACGGGCAGGTGCACGATTGGAGGATGTAGTACGGACAGTTGTATATGTAATAAATATCGACGATTGGAAGGAAATCGCTAAAGCCCATGCGGAGATATTCGGAGAGATCAAACCTGCCTCTGCGATGGTTGAAGTCCGGCGATTGATTTCACCCGCTATGCTTGTTGAAATCGAAGCCGATGCAGTTCTTGATAATGAAGAACAAGTTAATTCTGTATGACGTACCGGAGAAGTGTACGATGGGTGTCCGAGGTGCAAAGCTACTGCAATTATTACCCGATATTCCCCGGTGGATCTATGCACGCTGGATGGTTTTATCGGGGAATGGCCGTATTTATGTTGAGAATAAATCTGAAAATTCTTTTATAATTCAGGACCCGAACAATGGATTGACCTGTGTTGTCGGTAAACCCGGCGCCGATGTAATACAAAAATCCCTTACATCCATAGATATGCCGGTTAGAATTATTGGCTTTAAAAATAATTACCGGTATATAGAAAACGAGTTGAAGGAGTTCGAACGGTCAACTGCATATCTATATACCTTATCGGAAGAGAAACCAAAATATTCTTATACCGATGCTTCGGTTCGTTTTATGATGAAAAACGATATACAAGCGGCACGGCATATTCCCGATGTTCTGCGTAAGGAATTAGTGGATGCATTATTGCAATCTCCGGTTGCAGCCGGATTGATAGAAGATAAGCCGGTATCATTTTGCTATGCCGCAGCGATGACGGAAACTCTCTGGGATATATCTATTGATACGCTTAAACCCTATCGTAATAAAGGATATGCAGGACATACCGTGGGTTTTATGATTGAACATATGATGACAAAAGGAAAACGACCCGTGTGGGGAGCGGAAGAGTCGAATCGGGCATCGGTACATCTTGCAAAAAAGCTGGGATTTAAACCGGTAGACAAACTATACTTATTCAACAAAAGTCAAGAATCTCCCAATTGAAAGAAATACAACGGCAAATAAAAACCGAATATTCCGACGGCTTTATTCTTATTCGTCCGTACCGCGAGTACGATATCGATAATTTATACGAAGCTGCCCGGGAATCCATAAATCAAGTATACCCGTGGCTTCCGTGGTGTCATCCGTTTTATGGCATTGAGGAAAGCAGTGACTGGATTCATTCTCGTTCATCGGCCTGGGAAGATGGAAAAGAATACAGTTTTGTTATCGAAGATGCGGCGACCGGGAAGTTTTTAGGCGGTACCGGTATCAATGAAATTAACAAAACACATAATTATGGTAATCTGGGATATTGGGTTCGCAGCAGTGCAACCGGTCGCGGAGTAGCAACCGGGGCAACGCTGTTGACGGCAATCTTTGGTTTCGAGCAATTGCTTCTTCAAAGATTAGAGATCATTTCGGCGGTTGGAAATCGTGCCAGTCAGCGGGTCGCCGGGAAAGCGGGTGCAAAAAAGGAAGGTACACTGCGCCGGCGATTATTGATAAATGGAATTCACCAAGATGTAAATATCTATTCTTTATTACCGGACGATATCCATCCGAGGTAATATTTACCTGTATTTCCGGACTCAATTCCTTTTTACCCGTTCGACATTTTGACTTTTTTATGCTCTTTTCAATACATTTCCTAAAATAGCCAAGTTTTATAAAAGTGGTATACTTTTTGCACAATAATATTGTGTAATTCATAAACGTATAACAATATATTAGTCCGGCAATGCTCTGTAAAATTTGCGGTTCGGAAATATCAGAAGAAAAATCACACTGTAAGCAATGCGGACGCAGAATGTATTTTCTGGGTGATAAACCTTATTACGGTCTCGTGTCATTTCCCGTTCCTGATACGATAGAAATGGTATATCCGGCAAACCCTCCCAGAAGTCAATTTTTGGCTGTTCTTTTAAGTTTGTTGGTAATTGGTATAGGACAGGTGTATGCAGGGCAAATCAGCAAAGGTTTTGCTCTGTTTATTGTGGCGCTTATCGTCAGTGTATTGATTATTCCTTATGCTTATGTGGCTATCTGGAGTTTTGGTATAATTGATACATTTCTTATTACAAGAAAGCTAACCAGAGGTTACCCGGTCAGACAATGGGAATGGCTCTGAATCGAAATTGGATATTTGCTTGCTTAACGTCCTGAAGTTTCGTAAATTAATAGTCTTGATGTCCCGCACATCAGCAGCGGGATACGGTTAGCGCGTCATGCTTTCAGCGTCAGACGCTGGCACTATTGGCGCTAATGTCGACAGTATTTTAGAGAAGAGAATCAGCGTGTGTTAACATCAAAAAGAGTGATACAAAAATAAAAACACGGGGCGTAGCGTAGTCCGGTTAGCGCGCCTGGTTTGGGACCAGGAGGTCGCCAGTTCAAATCTGGCCGCCCCGACGAGTAGTTCGTTGAATTTACGCAATATCTTTTATAGAAAGCTTTATCTATCTCTTTTCATGCCAGATTCACTGAAAGTAAATCTGGCCGCCCCGACCAGCAGTCAATCATCCACTCATCCATCCATCTCCTTATTCAGTCCCATATTTAAGAATTGGAACGATTTACACATCCACTATTGTTATCCAGTAAAGAAATTATTTCAAACTTAAAGGATTTATTATGCAGCTTAAGGGAATTCACCATTTGACGGCTATTACCGCCGATGTGCGGGAAAACTTCCGGTTTTATACGAAGGTTATGGGAATGCGGCTTGTAAAGCGCAGCGTTAATCAGGACGATGTAAGTGCATATCATTTATTTTATGCTGATGCAATCGGTAATCCGGGAACCGATCTGACTTTTTTTGACTGGGATATGCCGCGGGAACAGCGCGGTACCCATAGCATTGTACGTACCTATTTGCGTGTGAAGGGTGAGGCGGCATTACGTTATTGGAAAACACGACTCGCTGATCACGATGTCACTCCTTCGGAAATACACGAACGTGACGGTCGGCTCACAATTGATTTTGAAGATCCTGAAGGGCAGCGGTTGTCATTAATTGACGACGGTGGTCAAGGCGACGATCCGGAGCCCTGGGATGCGAGTCCGGTACCGGCGGAATACCAGATTCGCGGTCTCGGACCGATCATGCTGAGCGTTTCCAATCTTGAAGCAACCGACACCATATTGCAAAAATTGATGGGTATGCGGCTTGTTCGGGAATATACCCGGAGTGAGGATAATAATGTGAAGATCAATGTATATGAAATGGCAGACGGCGGTCCTCATGCCGAACTCCATGTTGCAGTTGAACCCGATTTACCGGCAGCGCGGCAGGGTGCCGGAGGTGTACATCACTTGGCGTTCCGTACGCCCGACGAAAATGAATATAATGCATGGGCCAATCGCTTGAATTCAATAGGTATCCCCAACAGCGGCAAAGTCGACCGGTATTATTTCAAAAGTCTCTATTTCCGTGAGCCGAACGGTATCCTGTTTGAAATTGCAACCGACGGCCCCGGTTTTGCCGTTGATGAAGATCCGGAAAAGTTAGGTGAATCGGTAGTGCTGCCTCCTTTCCTTGAGCCGCAGCGTGATGAGATCGTAAAGAATTTGAAACCGATAGAAAGTTAGTCTTTGATTTTCCCTTCTCAAATAGTATATTTACTTTCATCAGTATTACTATCCGGAAGGTTATACTATGAAAGGTCAAATCTTAGAATACTCCTCTCAAACCAATACAGGCACCATTTCGGCATCTGACGGGAAGCGGTATTATTTCAGCGGACCGGAGTGGAAAGTCAACACCTATCCCACCCGGGGAATGTATGTCGATTTTGAGACAAACGACGATCAGGCAAAAGCGGTGTATCTTGATGTAACTAAACCGGCCATTAGATCAAAAGATAAAATCGCGGCGGGATTGCTTGCAATATTTCTCGGCGGATTGGGGATACATAAATTTTATCTCGGCTTTACGGGGCCCGGCCTGGTTTATCTGTTGACCAATACAATCGGTTTTGCGATCACGTGGATCATGTTATTTATTCCCAATATGGTTCTTGGTGTGATTGCTATTGTCGAGGGGATCATATATCTCACAAGGACGGATCAGGAGTTTGAGCAGGAGTATGTGGTACATAAAAAGCAGTGGTTTTAGACAGGCACCTGTAAACCGCAAATGACGTTTTTATCAACCTTTTTACGTAGGATATAACTATGTATCGCTTATTAATCACCCCCATCTTCTTTCTATTTATTGTCTTGCAATGCAGTTATACGGCGCCATTCTCGTTGAACGATATAATGAGTGCTCCCTTTACCTCTGATCTTATTACCGCACCGGAGGACGATCGTATCGCGTGGGTTTTTAATATTGAAGGAAAACAAAATATATGGATTGCTGACGGGCCGGAATACGTACCGCGGAAAATTACATCATATGAACAAGATGACGGTAAACCGCTCTCCAATCTTCGTTTTACCCCCGACGGATCGAAAATCATTTACACACGCGGTAGTCCATATAACCCATTAAGCGATCCTCGCGATCCCGGTCAGGCGATATGGGTGATCGAAATTGAAGACGGAGAACCCCGGCAATTGGCTGAAGGTTCCAATTCTGTCATATCGCCCGATGGCCGGCAGGTACTGTATACTCGAGCCGGTGAGATATTTATTCTTCCGATTGATGGCAGCGAGCAGCCGGAGCAATTGTTCCGGGCACGCGGTACCAATCATTCGTTTCAATGGTCTCCCGACGGCACACAAATCTTGTTCGTAAGCTCACGCCAAACGCACAGTTTTATTGGAATATATGATATCAAGGGAAAAAATATCACCTGGTTACTGCCCGATGTATACCGGGATGTCTCACCTGTATGGTCGCCCGACGGTTCATCGGTTGGATTCATTCGTACGCCTCCCGGCAAACATCAAGAGCTTCCGCCGTGGCGGCGGGCGGACCTACCTTTTTCGATCTTTGTTGTAGATGTCGAAACGGGGGAGGGCGAGAGTATCTGGGAGACTTCAACCGGAGGCGGTTTCGCTCAAACATATCCCGGTCAGCCGTTCACGTGGGCTGCCGGCGATCATCTTGTGTTTTATTCGGAACAAAGTGGATGGATGCACCTGTATTCTCTTTCTGTAGAATCAGGAGAAGTTATCTCATTGACATCGGGTGAATATGAGGTTGAACATAGTACATTAACTCCCGATAAGCGTACGGTTATATTGAGTTCGAATAAGGATGATATCGACAGACGGCATTTGTGGAAAGTGCCGGTAACAGGAGGAACGCCTGAATTACTCACACCGGGAACAGGTATAGAGTGGAATCCTGCCGTATCATCCAACGGGAACAAACTTTTCTTTGTGCAATCGACTGCCAGAAGGCCCGGCCTGCCCGTTGTGATGGACATGGAAGAACGTGAGATATATATACTGGCTGAAGAATTGCTCCACGATGACTTCCCGAAAGAACAACAAGTCGTTCCGGAACAAGTCATATTTCAAGCTGACGATGGTGTAACCGTTCATTCACAACTGTTCATGCCCCGCGAGGTACGTGAGGAAGAGCAATTGCCCGCGGTAATTTATATGCACGGCGGACCTATTCGTCAGATGTATCTGGGATGGCACGACCGCGGTTATTATCATTATAACTATGCATTCAACCAGTATCTTGCAGCGCAAGGTTTTGTTGTTCTCTCGGTTAATTTCAGGGCCGGTATAGGATATGGTGCGGAGTTTCGTACCGCAGAGAATCAGGGACCACGCGGCGCATCGGAATATCAGGATATTCTCGCGACCGCTGAATATCTGATACAACATCCCGACGTCGATCCGGAGCGGATCGGGCTCTGGGGTGGATCATATGGCGGATATCTTACGGCACTCGGGTTGGCCCGTAATTCCGATATCTTTGCTGCCGGTGTCGATCTGCACGGTGTACATGACTGGTCGCTCCGGGGAGAACGACGTAACGGCGGCGGATGGGCGATATTCGGCGAGAAGAAACAGCTTGCATATGAATCCTCACCCGTTGCAGATATCGAGAACTGGACGTCACCCGTGCTGTTCATTCACGCAGACGACGACCGCAATGTTGATTTCATACAAACAACCGATATCGTACGGCAGTTACAGGATATCGGACAAGCGCATGTTGAAACACTTGTCTTCCCGGACGATGTGCATAGTTTTCTGTTATATGAAAACTGGATGCAAACCTTTGAAGCGGCAGGTGATTTCTTTGAAAGGTATTTGAAGAATTGAAATTCCCGAAACAGGGTCTTATTTCATCCCGTAAAGGAATATTGGATTTTTTAACCTGTTTGCCCTATTTACCTATTATAAATAATTTTGTACATTCAATTAAACTGATTGCTTTGAGGTTGAACCGGGGGCATCCTCGTATACACTATCTTGTAAAGACGGGAGGATTTATGCAACAACCCACAACTCTAACCCAGCTAACTTCACCGGTAAGTTTTCCCGATGATGTCAAAACGGCGCATGCTGCAGGTATCCGAGAGCTTGATGTAACGCTCATTCGTGCAACCAATTACACCGATGACGGATATCCGATCAAAATGCGTATAAATGTTATACGCAGCAATACGTTGACCCAGATGGCAGCTCTTACTCAGGATATCGTCAATTATCCGTTCTTTAAGGATGTGCAGGTGAATGTCCGCACTATTGACGAAGCGTATGAGAACGTACCTGTTAAGGACATCATAAAGAAATCGAATAAACCGGGTGTGAAATCGATTGTGATGGTAGTAGGTGTGCAATCGAATCAATTCCCGCGTGCGCAGGATATTGCATCATGGTTTCTACCGTATGAGATCCCGGTTCTTGTAGGCGGCTTTCACGTCAGCGGCATGCTTGCGATGATCGGTGAAACCGACGATCTCAAAAAAGCCCAGTCAAAAGGTATTGTGCTTGTTGCCGGGGAGGTCGAGAACGGAAGATTGCCGGAAGTGCTCTCAGATGTGGCTCGAGGTAATCCCAAATCGTTATATAATTTTTTAAATCCGACTCCCGATCTGAGCGACCTGCCGATACCGCGGCTTACGAAAGCCGATTTTAAAAAATCGGCTTCGAATTTCAGCACGCTCGATACAGGCAGGGGGTGTGTGTTCAATTGTGATTTCTGTACTATTATTAATGTGCAGGGACGAACGATGCGGTTTAGAGATCCAAAACACGTGGGTGAGTTCGTCCGTAAAAGTTATTTTGAGGCAGGGGTGACTCATTGCTTCTTTACCGACGATAATCTGGCCCGGAATCCGCACTGGCGCGAACTCTTTGATGAGTTGATAAAGATACGCGAAGAAGAGAATATACCGTTTACATTTATGATGCAAAGCGATCTCGCTGCACGAAAAATGAAAGGCGGTGATTTCTTCGAACGTGCCGCACGTGCAGGTTGTAATCAGGTGTTCTTCGGTGTCGAAAGCGTTAATAAAGAAAATCTTCGCGCGCAAACGAAATTTCAAAATCAGGTCAACCAGTACAAAGACCTTGTGGCTCATTGTAATTCCCTCGGGATAACCTGTCACGCAGGATACATTCTCGGTCTGCCGTTCGATACACCCGATAGCATAAAAGAGGACATAACGGAACTACAGCGCATGGGATTCGATTCCGCTTCATTCTATATTCTCTCTCCGCTGCCCGGTTCGAAAGATCATCAAGTGTGGTGGAATGAAGGGCGGTGGATGGATGAGGATTTCAATACCTACGATTCGCATCACGTAGCGGTTAAGCCGGAGCGCATGTCGCGGGAAGAGCTGCAGCAGGCATATCATGAGGCATGGGAACAGTTCTATTCAACGGAACATATGGTGAACGTACTCAAAAAGTGGCGGCATGACAAATGGCATTACTGGGATCGTGTATCATTCTTTGCATGGTATGTTTACACTCCCCGCATTGAACGTTTACATCCGATGAACTGCGGGTTCTGGACGGTACGATACCGCCATGACCGGCGTCCCGGTTTTCCGAAAGAAGCGTTCCTCCCATTTTGGTGGGGACGATTCACAACTTCTCTGCAAAAACTAAAAGGTATCTTCGGTATCTATTTGCAGCTTCAGGAAGTATGGCTCAGAAGCCGTCCGAAGTCGCACACCGAAGAAGCACTCCTCGAGTTGATCACAACCACGAAAAAAGATATCGTCGATTGGAGAGATCTGAAAGCAAAAGAGCTTGTCGGGTACTATCAAAAGCTGCACCAGGAAATACCGGAAATAAAAATACCCTCGGTACCGACCGTATGGTTAAAGAAAAAAAATCCGTTCAAGTCGGTATATACCCGTTCGCATTTTCAGAATGTCTGGAAAAAATGGTATAAGCACGTGTGGAATCCGGTCAAGTGGTTCGAGGTATGGACGTTTGAGTTTGTAAACGGCATCCGTTTCTTGAAAAACTTTGCCAAGATAGGAAAAGAATCCAAAGGTGCCGCAATGCGTGCAGTAAGCAGGCAGTAATCTATGCAGAATGATTCGGACCACAGCAAACCCGTCAATGAAAGGGAGAAAGAATCGGCAGGTCTGAAACGAAAGAAAATGGGACGGTATTTTTTATTGGGTGCTCTCATAGTTACTGCCGATTTCTTCCTCAATATTGACTTTTCTGTATATTTACTCAACGCGGCATAACCCGCCAAAATCAGTCTTCCGTTGAAGCCGGCGGGAAATTGTCTCCCGCGAATCTACTAGTGAAGATTCGTGGATGATTTTTTACCGCAAATCCAGCTATTCAATAGTATTACCGGAGATCATATGATACGAAAATATTATTTCATTATGTTAGTACTGTCTGTTCTGCTGACAGCAGGCGGTAGTGCAGAAAATAACAGTGAAGTTTATTTTACCTCACATCCTGCAGTGTCACCCGATGGCTCGATCGTCGTGTTCAGTTTTGAAGAAGACCTTTGGAAAGTGCCTATTAGCGGGGGAACCGCAATGCGAATTACTGCAATGGAGGGAGTAGAATCTCATCCGCGTTTTTCACCCGATGGCCGATGGCTTGCCTTCACCGGGAGACAGGACGGGAATGCACACGTGTATGTGATGCCGGTCGACGGCGGCGAAATACGGCGGCTTACCTATCACGACGGAGAAAACCTTGTTACCTCGTGGTCGTGGGATTCACAGACGATTTATTTTTCATCCGATAGATATAACTATATTTCATCCTATGCCGTATCGCTCGACGGTGGAACGCCGGTCCGGCTCTTCGATCACTTCTTTAATTTGCCGCACGATATTGTCCGCCATCCCCGCTCGGGTGCGTATTATTTTACCGATACGTGGGAAAGTTTCAGGTTTATTGAACGTAAAAATTATCGCGGCGCATTCAGTCCCGATATAAAATCCTATAACCCGGATACCGGCGATTATGTCGTGCATACCGAATGGAACGGAAAAGACCTCTGGCCGCTTATCGACCGTGACGGTAACGTGTACTATGTATCCGACGAAGGAACCGGAGAGTATAATTTATTTCGCCTGGATGAGAACGGCGGCACACCGCTCACTGAATTTGATACATCGGTTAAACGGCCGCAGTTAAGTGCCGACGGTTCGTTTATCGTTTATGAAAGAGATTACCGCTTATATCAATACGATATTACCGCAGATGAAACTTCGCTGATACCTGTTCGTGTAAACCGAAATTTCACTCTCGATTTTGATATCGAGCATACAGTGTCGGGGAAGATCACCTTTTTCGATGTCGCTCCGGATAACAAGAAAATTGCATTTGTATCGCGGGGTGAGTTATTCGTGTCGGATATTGAAGGAAAATATATTCGAAAACTAAATACGGATGGCCGCGAGCGGGTCGCGGAGGTTCGTTGGCTTGAAGATAATACAACGCTCATTTACACACAAACAGCGAACGGCTATAGAAATATTTTCCGTATAGCAGCGGACGGAACATCCGATGAGCGGCGTGTTACGGAGCATCCGATGAACGACCGAAACCTGACTCTGAATAACCAACGAAACAGGATGGCATTCTTAACAGGACGGGAACAGGTTAATCTGATGGATGTGGAATCATTTCAGTTCGAAACGTTGATGGTGGATGAACTCTGGGCTTTTCGAAATGAATCGCTCATGTTTTCACCCGACGACCGGTATCTTGCATTGAACGTGTACCGGAACTTCGAGCGGGATATAATGCTCTACGACCTCGCCGAACGTGAAGCGATCAACATTACGCAAAGCGGCGTATCTGAAGTTTCTCCCTTCTGGTCGTCTGACGGTAAATATCTTTATTTTGCATCGGATCGCGTTCAACCGAACTATCCGCGAGGCAACGTATCGCCGGATATTTATCGTATTCCCTTCGATCGGTACCGTGAGCCGTTCCGCACCGAACGTTTTGATAAATTATTTGCCGGCGAAAATAACGAAGATTCGGCGGATGAAGACGTAACCGTCGATATTAATTTTACCGGAATGCACCGGCGATGGGAGAAAATTACTTCGTTCGACGGCAGGCAGTACTCGCCGTTTGTTATTACTAACGATGATCAGCATACGGTTCTGTATATCTCAAATCATGACGGATCGGGTTACAATATCTGGAAGACGGAGTTGAAACCGTTCGAATCACCGGAGACGGAAAAGTTTACGAATGCATCTACTTCAAGTATTACTATTCGAGAAGCGGATGAAACATATTACACATTGATCGGTGGTAATATCCATACGCTCGATATTTCAAACACCGAAGCGAAGCAGATTGATGTATCCCACACTTTCCGCCGGAATCTGCAGGATGAATTCAACCAGATGTTTTATGAAACGTGGGCAAACCTCGAAGAAAATTTTTACGACGACGATATGCACGGCATCGATTGGCATGCTATGCGCGAGCGTTACGCTTCATTTCTGCCGCACCTAAACTCGCGTGACGATCTGCGTTTGCTTACCAACGATATGCTGGGTGAACTCGGGTCATCACATATGGGATTTGCTTCGGTTGGCGATGAAGAGGAAACGGTGTACGGTTCGAGAACGAATGCTACCGGTGTATTATTCAGAAGCAACGCACCGTACTCGGTAGATCGGATTGTACGCGAATCTGCTGCCGATCGGAAAGAAATAGATATTCGCGAGGGTGACGTTCTGACTGCGGTAAACGGAACAACCGTTGATACAAACGAGAACCGCGAGAAATATTTCCTGACACCGTCGATGCAGGAGGAAATGGAATTGACTTTCCGCCGTGACGGAAATACGTTTTCCGTTCTTGTAAAACCGCAAAGCCGTGAATCACTGAAAATGAATTTATACGACGAGTGGACCGACCGGAACCGCAGGCGCGTCGATGAGCAAACCGGCAATCGTGTCGCGTATATCCATATGAAAAATATGGGACCCGGCGAGCTTGAACAATTCCAAATTGAAACGGCGCGGCAGATCATCCACAGCGACGCATTGATCCTCGATATTCGTAACAACCGCGGCGGTAATGTACATGACGATGTATTGCAATTACTGAGCAGGCAGCAATATCTCACATGGCGATATCGCGGCGGTGAACGCGCACCGCAGCCTAATTTTCATCCTGCTGATCAATCCATAATTTTATTAATGAACGAGCAAAGTTTAAGCGATGCTGAGATGACGGCGGCCGGTTTTAAAGAGCTCGGACTCGGCACAATCATCGGCACCGAAACATACCGGTGGATTATCTTTACAACAGGGGCGCAGCTTGTCGACGGATCGTTTCATCGTATGCCTGCGTGGGGATGTTTTACTCTTAACGGGGATAATTTGGAAAAGACCGGTGTTGCACCCGATATATATGTGGAGAAACACTTCAAACACCGGTTGGAAAATGCCGATCCTCAGCTTGAACGGGCTATCGATGAAGCGATGAGGATGTTCGGTCATTAAAAATTTTAGAGAACCGTATAAAAAACCGTAGTGACAATTATTGAAATGCCACTACGGTTTTGTTGTTGATTATCTTTATATCTTACGGAACACCATGATACCCCAGTTCAGATTACCCTTCTTTCCGTTCTCTATCCAGTGGTGTAATCCTTTTTTAGTGCGTTCGATGTAATCTTTATTCGATACCTCGACCAGTTCATCATACCGGCGGTTTATTTCATCGAGCACACGGCTGTAATGATTGACGAGCTGTTCTGGGTGTTCTTCGAACTCGACTTCCTCGAGTTCGACTTTTTCTGCAATCTCGCGGTAGAGTTCAACGGAACCCATCGATTCAAGATGCAGCCGGTCGTATACCGGCTGGAGATCGGGCCGTTTTCCTTTTCCGTGCTGCATCGGGTCGGTGAAGATAAATAACCCGTCTTGCACGAGCAATCGTGCGACTTCATTCAGCACTTTGCCGCGATTGGTACTGTGCAGAATCGAATCCTGCGACCAGACAACGTCGTAGCTGTTATCGGAATACGGTACTTCTTCGAAGCTACCGTCAACGATTTCAATCAGGTGCTCTAATCCCTGTTGTTTATTCAGTCGCCGGTTCCGGTCGTTCTGCACTTCGCTTAAGTTTACACAACTCACGTGACTACCGTATTTTTCGGCAAGATATCGTGCGGAACCGCCGTATCCTGCGCCGAGGTCGATTATGCGGGTATCGGCATTCAGGTTGGGAAATTTCGATGCCATTTGTTCGACCGTTCTCCGGCTGGCATCGAATATCGATTCGTCTTTGTTCTTATACATTCCGATATGAATATCCTCGCCGCCCCATATTGTGGCGTAGAACCGGTCGGCGGCGGAGTTGTTGTAGTAGTCGCGCGTCACATCGACCGCGTTGGAATATTCTTCCGTCTGTGTAGTGTATTCTTCTGGTTTCATATATTCTTTCTCCGCTATATGAATGAAAAAATCCGGATCATTTGCTTTATATGTTTCCTGAAAATCGGCGTATGTATTGATACGCTGAAAACCGACTTCACCCATAAGCCGGCGTATATATTCTTTCCGTAACGGGAACATATTCAAGTGGAATACAGATTTATCCGGGAATTCATATCTGAATCGTGCCAGACCCGGATCAATGTATTCCGGTTCGGCTTTCACATTTTCGCTCCCGTAATAGTACGTGTGTTTTGAGGTAAACCCTTCATCGAGCATATCGTCGTAATTGCGATGATCGAGAATGAGTATACCGTCATGTTTGAGCATCGCGTAGAATTCAGCCAGTGCCTTCCGGCGGTCATGCTCGGCAAAGATGTGGGTGAATGAATTACCGACGCATATAACTGCGTCGAATTTTTCGTGAATATCGCGGTTGAGCCAGCGCCAATCTGCTTGTACCGTTCGCATTATTATGTCATGACGCCTGCCGTTCTCGAATGCTTTTGCGAGCATTTCCGGATTGCCGTCGGCACTGACCACGTCGAATCCTGCCTGAACAAGTTGAATGGAATCGAACCCCGTACCGGTAGCAACGTCGAGAATGCGCTGTGCCCCGCGGGCTCGTAATAATTCAATAAAAAAATCACCGATGCTCTTCTCGCGTTTATCCCAGTCGATGAGCTCGTCCCATTTTTCGACGAATTGTTGTACGTATTCCATTTGATAGTGGTCGGTTTGCCTGACCGCTATCGGTTTCTTTCCAAAAGTTTGCACGGTTGTACCTCCCTCGCTAATCTGTGCAGTTAATGATGTTAGGGTGAAACTGTACGTTATGATAAACTATGTGGTCGGATACGTCAAGGCGGGTATAACAGCAAATACACTACTGAACCTCCGATTAAATTAAACATAGTTATGTGTAATGGTATTAAAATAAAAATATATCGGTTAATGTCAACCGGTCGGGCCCGAAAATATGGTTAACTGCGAATATTGAATTTTCACATATTGATGCATTTCCACTAACTGAAAATGGTTATTTCCGATAATATAGTACTATTAAATGCAACTACATTTACATATAGTAGCACTATTTGTTAATTTGATGACAAATGGTTAAACGTCATTTATGGTTACAATATATTGAATCAGCGTGGGAAAATCGTAATATTTTATGGCTTTCTGGGGTTCGCCGTGTGGGAAAAACCTTTTTATGTAAGAGTATCTCTGATATAGAATATTTCGATTGTGAACTTCCACGAATTCGGGCGTTTATGGAAGATCCACAGGCATTTTTGGAGGATGTGCGTGGACGTCGAGTTGTTTTGGATGAGATTCACAGACTTGGTAATCCAGCGGAGTTATTAAAAATTGCTGCTGATTATTTTCCTGAGACGAAATTAATTGCATCAGGCTCCTCTACACTTGGCGCTTCGACAAAGTTTAAGGATACTCTTTCCGGTAGAAAAATTGAATTATGGCTCACACCCATTATGTCTTCCGATCTCCGGGACTTTGACCAACCGGATTTACATCATAGGTTTCTTCAAGGCGGATTACCTCCCTTTTTTTTATCCGACAGTGTACCTGAATATGATTTTCAAGAATGGTTGGATGCATATTGGGCAAAGGATATTCAAGAATTGTTCCGCCTTGAAAGACGTTATTCTTTTCAAAGGTTTGTGGAACTATTGCTGACGCAAAGTGGCGGCATTTTTGAGGCAACAAGTTTCTCAAAACCCTGCGAGGTCAGTCGTGGTACGATAACGAATTATCTTAAAGTATTGGAGCTCACCTTTGTTGTACACGTAGTCCGCCCCTTTACAACCCGGCGCGCGACAGAGATAGTATCCGCACCGAAAGTGTATGGTTTCGATACAGGTTTTGTTTGTTATCATCGCGGTTGGCGCCAACTCCGGCAACAAGATCTCGGATATCTCTGGGAGCACTATGTTCTCAATGAGATGTTTGCTCACCTGCAAACACGTAATATCCGCTACTGGCGGGATAAACGTCGCCACGAAGTAGACTTTGTTTTTACAAGACGGGGGAAACCACCTATCGCTATTGAATGTACATGGTCGGCAGATGATTTTGATCCGGCTAATTTCCTGGCGTTTTGGAAACAATATCCGAATGCGAAAATGTTTGTTGTTGCAAATAATATCGATCGAGCATTTTCTCGAAAAATCCGGGGGATGACTGTCAAGTTTGTTAGTTTATCGTCGTTAATTAGCTTCTTGACTGAAAATCGATAATGAATACGGCTCATATATAGAGAAGTACAAAAAATACTACACTCGCAGCGCTCTGTCGAAGTCTTCTTTTAAGTCGTTAATATCCTCGATTCCGACGGATATGCGGATCATGCCCGGTGTTACTCCGTGGAGATCGAGTTCTGCGTCGGTCATATTGATGTGCGAAGAATAAACCGGGATGCTGACGAGAGTTTCGACGCCGCCCAAACTCATTGCGTTGAGAGCGATTTGAAGATTATCCACAACGCGCGTTGCGCGTTCGGCGCCTCCTTTAATTTCAATAGTTACCATACCGCCGTAGTGCCGCATTTGTTTTTTTGCAGCCGTATGGTTGGGGTGCGATTTTAAGCCGGGGTAAAGGACACGCTTTACTCTGGGATGGGTTTCGAAATATTTTGCGAGGGCAAGTGCGTTCTCGTTTTGTTTCTCGACGCGCAGGGGGAAGGTTTTCAAGCTCCTGTGTAACAAATATGATACGAACGGATCTATAGAGCCGCCGTACGATTTTGCTGCCTGCCGGATGCGATTGGTAATAACTTTCCGCGCCGCCACCACGCCGCCGATCAGATCGCTATGACCGCCGATATATTTGCTTGTGCTCTCAACAACGATATCGGCGCCGAAGTTAAACGGCTGCTGATTAATAATGGTGGCGAACGTATTATCGATCATAATGAAAATGTTGCGCGAGAATTTTTCTTCTGCATTGTGAACGTTGCTCACCAGTTTTTTCAGATTTACAATTTCGAGCGACGGATTTGTGGGTGTCTCGGCGAATATAAGCGCGGTTTGTTCATTGATCATTTTCTTTAGCCCGGGCAGGTCCTGCGGATCGAAGTACCGGACGGTTATACCGAGCTTCGGCAGCTCGTCTCTGAAAAAACGGTACGTGCCGCCGTATAACGACGGCGTGCTTAATATCTCCTGACCGCTTTTGACAAGCGTGAGGATGGTCGTTGTAATTGCCGACATACCGCTCGCACAGAGTACAGCATCCTCGGCATCCATCAGCAGCGCAAGACTTTGCTGAACATCGTCGGTCGTGGGATTATGGTAGCGGCTATAAGCGTATACCGATTCGTCGCCTTCGGCAAATTTTATCGCTTCTTCGGTTTTGGTGAAACGATATGTGCTTGTTTGATGTATCGGAAGACTGACCGATCCGGTGCGCGGATTGATATCCATTCCGTGGATCGCTTTCGTTGCGAGGTGGAGTGAGTAGGGTGATTTTTTGTTTTTCATGATTTCTTGATGATTGTTGTTGGGATATCATGTGCTTGCGTGCAGGCACTAAGTTGCTAAGTCACGAATAGTAAGATAAGGATTATTTTTGAAAGATTCAGTGGTTTTTGGTGTTGTTCTTATTTACGGAAGGGCGTACCGGTGGTACGCGCTTACAGACGGTGTGGATTTTCCATTTAACCGACACCTTTAAATTTTCTTTTAAGGTTAATCAAAAATCTTTTCATTTCATTCACGTTTATACAAAATGTTGATCCATTTGTAAGGACGTTACCCCGACACATATATTAAACGCAGCAGCAAACCTTAAATTTTACACCACAGATTATACATTGCATAAATTTTCACGTTAATGTCGGGGTAACGTCCTTACAGACAGTTCTGACATTTATCTCATTCTACAATGTCCCTACAGATTGTTTTCATATCCTCTTGTCATTCATCGGATTGTAATCATCGTCATCCCAGTTTTTCGGGTTATCAATGATATACTGTCTTCTTCGCTTTAGTTCCTCGTTCGATCTAATAACGCTTTCATTAAATCTCGATTGCCACTCGAAATCGCCGTAGCCGTTGTTGTTGCACCAGGTTTTTATTGAACCTTTATACGTGCGCATGATTCGGCATCACCACAAATTCATCAAGCGATACATGCGGGAAGTGTTCCGGTTCAGACAATATCACCTTATCATTTTCAACCCTACCGAAAAAGCAGACACGTCCTTTCACATTGATCGTTACAAAATACGCACCCGGCCGTGTATAATCCCACCCTTTTAAACGGGTTGATTTTCTGTGGTGTTTGTAACGGTTGTATGGCATATGTGTTAAATTAATTTGAAATTTTTAGATGAAATATAACAGCCGGATTATTATGTAAGGACGTTACCCCGACATGAAATTTGTTCACAGCACAAAATCCCGGGTTTATGTCGGGGTAACGTTCCTACGGCACCTTAAGCACTGCAAATCCCTTCACTGAAACACGCACTGTCACTGTACATTCACTCAGATGGAGGCCATTTCCCTGCACACATCCCTTCGCTCAAATGGACTCCATCACGTGGATTCCATTATCTCACACTATATCCAAACCACGAGAACCCGAACTCCAATCCTACCAGCCAGCCGCGGGCACCGCGGTTGAGTGAGTTGTATTCGGCGTTGATGGTCAGATGGTATCCGTCAAAGAGTATATTGTATGAGAGTGATGCGACTGTGTAGGCACGTTCGCTTAGTATGCGGTGCATTTCGAGTTGAATGTAGTGGGTTCTCCAGAAAACCGATGAGCGTCCGGGTGTATCGGGGTCGAATGAACTATACACGACGTATCTTCCCTCGACGCCCGGTGTTATTCCCCATCCGTCGAATTGCAGGTTGGTTTCACCTATTTCCGGCATTATGCGGTCGCTGGTGTGGCCTGCCGAAAGCATTGGCGCTACGGTCCATCGTGCATACCTATCCTGAAACATCCACCCGCCGCCGAACCGTAAAAATGATACAAGCGATTGGGGAAAATCCTCACCGCCCGTATGTCTGATACCGGCGATCGTGTACCTGCCGCTTGTGTAGAAGTTCCCGATGATAGCATTCGCCCCGGTACCGATGCGCCAGCTCCAATGAGGCACTGCATCCGGTTCATGTTGCTGAGACCCTGAAGTCAGCTCAAAGAAAACGCGTCCGCCTTGCATAGAATACTCCGGTTGTACCTGTGCGGGTAGATGTGAAGTGGTTGCTAAAAATACGAGTAGTGAGTAGAGGACTTTCATTGGTGTAATTATACTAAAATTTTTTACTGTTCACAATATTGTAATAATGAATTTGTCCGTAAGGGCGTTCCAGCGGAACGCCCTTTATTCGATGATACATATTTCATGTGTACCTACATAAAGATGGAGGCCACTTCCCGGCGCGATACCCTACGCGCAAGAAGTGG
>SKXH01000257.1 GCA_007128495.1 Bacteroidota bacterium | reverse complement strand
GTCCACATTCTGGTGCCGCCGAGTGCAGGACCTAATGATGAATCGTGAACTGCAATGATTGCCTGTAAGCCGACTAATTTATTTGAGCAAAAAACTACCTGCTCATGATCGTTCTGTTCTATAAGTTCAAAGGTATCCATTGTGTTTCTCCGTTGTGAATAGATTCGACATTAAGACACATATTCGATTTAACTGATAACTTAATTGATAATAGGTGGGGATGATATCCTCGATTCTGGAATGTGGTATAATTGTAAACAATAATCGAGACCATATTTTGTGGTAAGATGGTGTTATGAACTTCGGTGATAACATTATCTTAAACTAAAATTACAAAAAAAGAAGGTGATTGGCAAGCAGCCGATTCTATACAATTTATTATTTTGTAATAAGTTATGGATTTCCCAATACCGCCCGTTCCTGCGATAATTTTTCCCCGGCAAGGTTTATAAATTCGGGAATTCCATCGCCCGTAACGGCTGATATGACGATGGTTGGAATATCATCGCTGATAGAAATAGATTTCAGCTCAATTTTCGTTTGTTCATCTATCGTGTCAGATTTTGTAAAGACAAGTATCCTGGATTTTTCCAGAATAGCCGGGTTGAATTCCCGGAGCTCCTCTGTAAGTGTTTTAAAAGTATCCCGTGGGTTTTGGTCGGATGCTTCGATGAGAAAGGCCAGAACGGATGTACGCTCAATGTGACGAAGGAATTGCAGTCCGAGGCCTTTACCCTGATGTGCTCCCTCAATGAGTCCGGGTATATCCGCAACGGTGAATGTTTGATACTCGCGAATTTGTACAATACCGAGATTCGGAATAAGTGTGGTAAACGGATAATCCGCTATCTTGGGTTTTGCTGCAGATATCGACGATACGAGTGTAGATTTGCCTGCATTCGGTAAACCGACCAGTCCGACATCGGCTAATAGTTTTAGCTCTAATACAATGGGTCGCTCCTCACCGTCACCGCCGGGTTCCGCGTAACGAGGGGTGCGGTTGGTGGAGGTAGCAAATTCAGCATTGCCTTTGCCGCCCTTTCCTCCTTTTGCAACGATTACTTTCTGATCGTCATCGGTAAGATCGGCGATCAATTGTTTTGTTTTTTCATCGCGTACTACCGTTCCGACAGGCACGCGCAGTATAACGTTTTCGCCGCGTTTGCCGTGTTTGTTCGATCCTTTCCCGTGTTCACCGCGTTTTGCTTTGTAATGATGTTTATATCGAAAATCGAGCAATGTGCTGAGGTTCCGGTCCGATTTTATTATGATGCTGCCGCCATCTCCGCCGTTTCCTCCGTTCGGGCCTCCTTTTGGAACGTACTTCTCTCTCCGGAAGCTTACACACCCATCTCCGCCTCTACCACCTTGCACTGTTATTGTTGCTGTATCTATAAATTTCATGCTATTTATATCTCGATGTATGACTGAACTTTGTATATACCTTATCGGTAAAGTTCACCGAGTCGGTCGAGTATGGATCAACACCGTTCATAAGAAATACTTCGTCGATATAAAGTGATGCTTCCTTCCACGACATGATTTTATTCAATGTTTCAATCACGACATTATAATATGCCGCGTCGCCATTAAAGAGTTTTCGAATAAAACGTTTCCGTTCATCATCGTCTATTAAATGTTCGAGGGGGGGCGGTGTCGATGAAGGTCTATCCGGCTGTTCCTCTTCAGCAGTTTCTTCATCACCCGGTTCTTCCTCTACCGGTTTTTCCTCATCCTCACCGGGTTCTTCGGAAGATTCTTCTTGCCTTTGGATTAGCTGAAAAAAATCATCCTCGTCCGGTTCCGGTTTTTCTTCGATCGGTTCCTCGATCACAGGCGGTTCTTCGTGTTCTTCGGGTTTTTCGGTCTCCGGATCTTGTGTCTCTTGCCATTTCTCAAGTTGATCGCGTAGGTTTTTGTCAAGGTCGGGTAATTCATCCTGATAATCGGGCTGATCAAGTGTTGTTTCCTCTTCGGTCGGTTGTTCAGCGGGAGGTTGTTCGCTCTGATCATCTATTTCCGCTTCACCCGGGGATTCTTCTGGTACCGGTTTTTCTTCACCGGTGATCCCGGTTTCCGGAGTACGGCTGAGATAGTCGTGTAATGTTGAAAGAGCAATTTTTTCCATACCATCGTCTTCAAAACTCTCTTCAAGCTGCCGGTGAAGTGATTCAAATCCTAAATCCTCGAAAAACAACAAGAGAGCGCGTTCGGGGATGGCTTCATCTTTATCCTCACGGCCGTACCCGATAAAGCTGGCGAGCGGTTTGAGCAGCACGACAAAATCATCAGGTGATGCATCGCTGAGAACCAGCCGGTTTATTTTCAAAATTAATGAATCCAGCAACGCGCTATCTATGTGTTTTATTTTCTTTGTGTGTAGATAACGGAAGAGAATCCTGGGATAATGATCATATGCTGAAAAATAGAGAAACCGTTGTTGTAGTTCCGGCAGGGTCAAGGAGGATGAATTTTGAAAGAAAAACTCTTTCATAGTCCACCGCGGGCGGCAGAGATAGTTAAATTGAAAATGTACCGCGTCCGTCAACAGCGATATAAATTTGTCTCTGGTGATGGTATAGTTGGACGGTAAGACCAGGTCGATCTCGGTTTTAAGCTTTTCGATATCCGGTGCACGTTCCGTATGAAATTGTTTCTGGTTTCCGTGCATATCGGCAATGCTGGCACGGAAGTAAATTTTAATCGCATCGTGAATCGGCGCTGATAGAATGGAGCGCAAGCTCACGTGGTCTTCTATTCCAAGGATTTTATTTTGTATTTTGCGAATGATGTGTTCAGTTTCGTACCCAAACATAGTTATCTCTTTATAATTTATGACGTTTTAAATTTATTGATTCATTTCGTTTTGTACGCGCTCGATTTCACGGCGAGCAGCCGCTTTGTATTGTGCTTCGATACCCCGCCGGTCGATAATTTCCTGATACATAGCAATAGCTTCGGATGGCTTATCCATTTTTTCGTACGACTGGCCGGCCATATAGAGCGCCGTGGCAGACCAATCCAGTTGAGTTGTGCGCGGGTCAAGCTCGGTAACCGTTTTAAATTCCTGTATAGCCCGCTCATAATTTCCCATCATATGGAAAGAATCACCGGTATAATAGCGAAGCTCGGTTTCAAGTGAGCGGTCGGCATAGAGCGTTAGTGATTGAAATATATCGATCGACCGGTCGTACTGATTTATACGCTGGTAGAGCGTTCCGGTCTTAATTTTTTTATCGATCACCGATTCATCGTTCGGGAACCGTTCGATGAAATCTTCGGTCAATTCAAGTGCTGCATTGTGAAATCCGATCTCTTCGTATGCCTGAGCGAGATTTTGTATTGCGTAATACATAAGTTCATCATCGTCGGATGCCTTCTCGGTCGTTATCCGGTAATGGTCGATTGCCTCTATAAATTGGTCATTGCGTAACAGGAGTCCGGCGTAAGCGAGATGAACGTGGGGAATAATTTCGGAGTCCGGAAATTTCTCGAATATTTCCTCATATTTATTTCGGGCATCGGTTCTCCGACCGACCGCTTCCCACGTTCTGCCGAGATAAAAGTGTGCATCGGCAAGTTTTTCGTGCTGCCGGTGTTCCTGAATAAATTGTTGAAATGCACGGGCTGCATTGTCGTATGATCTGTTTCTGAATTGCTGCATTGCTAATTCAAATTGAAATTCGGCGGCCGTCTGCCCGGCATCCGGAAATTCAGATTTGAATGCTTCGATGCGTCGCCTGCCTTCATCGACTTTATTACTGCGTATCAGAGCAATAATCTTCCGTCTATGATATGTTTGTTTCACATTGGTCGATTCGGCATTATCGGCTACAGCACGGAGGTGCGGCGCAGCTTTATCGTATCTGCCATTGAGATAAAGTAAGTCGGCGATATCTTTGTTTGCTCTACCTTCGGTGATGATCTCAGAGGCGCGGCCGAAATGATAATCGGATACTTGCACTTTTCCGCGCTGGCTGTATAACTCACCGAGAATGAGGGAAGCAATTCCCGCACGGTCAGATGAACGGTCGCGGACGATATACTCTTCGAAATATTCTATTGCGGTATCTTTGTATCCGGCGCGGTATGCGGTTTTAGCCGCGGAGTAAAGAATATTGTCCGGTACCTCGGTGAGCGTGAAATATGATGTTTCATAGTTTATGATAATTTCTTCGAAGACCTCAAGCGCATCACGATTGCGGTTGTCCTCCTTGAGCGAGAAGGCCAGTTCCTTTCTCGCATTATCTATCTTATCGTGATAGTAATAGTTGCGTACAAATTGTCTGTATAAGTCGATAGCTTCGCGATGCCGATTATTTCGCTGATGCAGTTCCGCCGCGGAAAGGGTTACATCGGCAATATGATTTCCGTTTGCGTAACGACGCATATACGAAGAGAATAATTCGGCGGCCTCTCTTTCATCTCCTGCGGCAAGATGATAGTTTGCCAGTCTTATGACTGCCTTGCCGGCGACGGGTTGATTTTGATATTGCTGCACGACCTGTCGGTATTTTTCCGCAGCAGTGGTCCGTTCTCCGATTTCTTCCAGTGTCCCGGCAAGCATCATACGCACCGTTAGCGTATGATCCGAACGGGGGAACGTTTCGATATATTTTTCTGCAGCATTGATGAATTCTGCCTGTCCGGCTACGGAGTGTAGTACTCCGAGATGATAATATGAAATTGTTTCACCATGCGGGGAATTTGCAGGCCGGTCGCTCAGCTCACGCAGTTTTGCCAGGGCTTCCGATCGCCGGTTTTCGAAACGGTGTGCCATTCTGTAGAGAGAGTACGCATAAAGATATTCTGCCTGTGTTTTTTTATCGTCCGGTAATTCCATCGAGAGAGCGGTTTCGAATTGTCGTGCGGCTTCGGGATATTGCTTCAGTTTGTTGAGATAGATCTCGCCGAGCTGAAATGCAAGTTCTCCGCGGGGTGAACCTGCGATCATCTCGCTCATAAGCATCGTTATATTCTGGAATCCGCCGTCCCGGTCTTGTAAGTGGTAAATTTCAAGTTCTTCTTGTAATGCTGCCGCGTCGGCCAACAACGTACTGCCGGGAAACCGTTCTTGAAATTCCCGAACGATATGATATGCATTTTGATCGTTACCGATATCTAACTGCACGCGTGCCTGACCGTATAATGCATCGTCGATAAACCGTGATTCCGGGAAACGGTATGCGAGTTCCTCATAAGCTGTAAGTGCTTGACGCAGGTCATTGAGCTCCTCTTCATACAACTTCCCTAACCGGTACAACGCTTCCGCTGTTTGAGGTGTATTAAAAAGCTCGGCGAACTCCCGTAACCTGTTCACCGCTTCTCGATGCTGACCGGCTTCGAGCCGGTTCATTGCCGACCGGATGTATGCCTCTTCCTTAATATTATCCGGAGCATCAATATCGATAACTCGATCCCACCAATCTATTGCCTGACGATAATTGCGCATTCCCTCATTGCTTCGTGCAGCGCCTTGCCAGATTGTTATGAGTTCCTGTTTGGATGCTTCTGAAGCGTATTGCCGTGCATAGAGATCGAAGAAAGTGGCGGCGCTGGAATAATCGCCGAGTGCGTTATAACTTTCTGCAATGCCGAGCATTGCACGGCGGGCTACGTATTTTTTATTCTCATCGGTCGTTCCTTCCGTCGTTCGTTGTGCGCGACGGAATAGATCAACCGCTTCGAGATGCTGACCCTGTTCCTGATGGAGTTCTGCCCGATGCAGCAGAGCGTTTGGAAATGCCGGTGTATTGTCGTATTGATCCATAACGCGGTTATATTCTT
>SKXH01000272.1 GCA_007128495.1 Bacteroidota bacterium | reverse complement strand
GTCGAGATCCAATCGGTATTGAAAAAGATAGAAGGCGTCTCCTTTGTGTATTTCACAAAGGATGATGTCGTCAGACATAAGCTGGTGAAAGATATTATTGACGCATATGAGGATTATAAAACAAATGGTTCGAAGAACCAGGAAAGTGACCGGAATGACGATGACGCGTAAAAATCATTGGTTAAATGCAATTAACCACCTTTTGTCTCTTCCCAAATTTTATCCATTTCCTCAAGCGATGTCTCGTGAATATCTTTGCCATGCTCTTTAAGTTTCTGTTCAATGAACTGAAAACGTTTGACAAATTTTTCATTTGTTTTCCGTAATGCATCCTCCGGGTTAATTTTCAGAAAACGCGAGTAATTTACTATGGAAAAAAGCAGATCGCCGAGTTCATCGGATATTTGTTCGTTATCGTTATTTTCTTCGGCGACGCTTTTAAATTCTTTAAGCTCTTCCTCGACTTTTTTCCAGCAGTCTTCTTTATTTTCCCAATCAAAACCAACTTTCGATGCTTTTTCCTGTAATCGTAATGCACGCACAAGTGCGGGCAGGGCAGCGGGAATACCGTCGATCACTGATGTACGTCCTTCATCAAGTTTGATCCGTTCCCAATTTCGTATAACTTCATCCTGCCCGTTAACCACAGTTTCGCCGAATACGTGCGGATGACGCCTGATGAGCTTTTCGCTGATAAGCGATATCACTTCATCGAGTGTGAACTCCTTTTTTTCCTCTGCAATAACCGAGTGGAATACTACGTGCAGCAACAGGTCGCCGAGTTCCTTTTTCAATTCCTCGAGATTGCCTGCATCGATTGCATCGACAACCTCGTATGCCTCTTCGATCAGATTTTGCCTGATTGATTCGTGCGTTTGCTCCCTGTCCCACGGGCATTCACGCCGCAGGCGTCTGACTATTTCAACAAATTCTTTGTAGGTATAACTCATAATAGTTATCTTTAAATGGATAATTGAAAAGAATACATTTTGAAAATGATGCATCGAAATAACGTACTAAATTGAAAACATAGAGAAATCTGTCTTTAAAATCAACAAATAATCTTGGCTTTTTTGAAGGATTTTTTTTATCTTACATAGCTATGATTGTTGATAATACCCTCACCTTGATATCAACGGAGAACCATGAACCCTCTAAATATTATTATTCTTTTTGTCGTCTTTGCTATTGCAACTATCGGATATTTTATAATGATCGATGAAACCGGCGTAGATTTGATAGTATACAACGGTAAAATTTATGTCATGAACGATGATAATGACACAGTAGAAGCGCTTGCAATACAGGATGGAAAAATAGTTGCAACCGGTACAAATGACCAAATAAAGCAATTATATGAATCCCGTACAACGATCGATCTACAGGGTCGTACGGTTATGCCCGGCCTTATCGATGCCCACGCCCATATGCTCGGGTTGGGTACCAGTATGCTGATCATCGATCTGGTCGGCACGACGAGTGCTGAGGAGATTGCCGGCCTCGTGAGCGAGGAAGTTCGGGATACCGAACCCGGCGAGTGGATCCGCGGCCGGGGGTGGGATCAAAACCACTGGCCTGATAGGGAATTCCCCGATCATACCGTTCTCGATCGTGTGGCACCCGATAATCCCGTGTACCTGAGGCGTGTTGACGGACACGCTGCGTGGATAAATAGTGATGCTCTGGAACGGGCGGGAATTACACGAGATACGCCCGACCCTGAAGGGGGGCGAATTATACGCGACGCCGAGGGAAATCCGACCGGTGTGCTCATCGATACCGCAATGAAATTGGTAGAAGATGAAATTCCTGAATATTCACGGGCTCAAAAACGTGAAGCGGTACAACTGGCAATCAAGGAATGTTTATCGTACGGTATAACGGGCGTTCACGATATGGGTATGGGGCTTGAAACAATAGATATTTACCGGGATATTATACGTTCAAGAGATGCTGCGTTCCGTCTTTATGTTACTATTGGCGGTACCGGTGAAACCTGGGAACATTTTCTACAACGCGGTCCCATTAAAGGGCAGTCGCGTAATATGCTTACCGTTCGTGCGATCAAATTGTACTCCGACGGTGCACTTGGTTCACGCGGCGCTTCACTGATTGAACCATACAGCGATGAGCCCGATAATGATGGATTATTGCTTACGACCGAAGATGAAATTTACGATGTTACCTTGCAGGCCCTTGAAAACGGATTTCAGGTTTGCACACACGCGATCGGTGATCGCGGCAATAGGGTTGTTCTCAATGCGTACGAACGGGCGTTACAAAGAATCCCCGCTCATAATCACCGGCTGCGGATCGAGCATGCGCAGGTTGTTCATCCTGATGATTTTATACGGTTTAAGGAATATGGTATCATTCCCAGCATGCAGCCCATTCATTGTACATCCGATATGTTCTGGGCGGTAGACCGGCTTGGAGAAGAACGAGCAAAAGGGGCTTATGCGTGGCGGACGTTTATTGACCAGGGCTCGATTATTGCCGGTGGATCCGATTTTCCGGTTGAGCCGGTTAATCCTTTGCTCGGGATCTTCGCCGCTGAAACTCGGCAGGATGAAAATTTTGAACCGGAAGGCGGTTGGCTCCCCGAGCAGCGTGTAATACGTGAAGAAGCATTTAAAATGATGACTTCCTGGGCTGCATACGCGTCGTTTGAAGAAGATATCAGAGGAACACTTGAGCCGGGTATGTTGGCGGATTTTGTAATTTATCCGGAAGATGTTATGACCGTGGACGCATCGAAACTGCTGCAAATTCGCCCGGATAAAACGGTACTCGGCGGAACTGTTGTGTACGACCGGAATAATGAGTGAGAAAATATAGAATTCTTGAGCATACTGCAGATATCGGTTTCGAGGCATACGGCGCTTCGCGCGAGGAAGTACTGGCAAATGCCGCTACAGCACTTGTATCGATAATAACCGATCCCGATGCTGTTTCTACTAAGGACACCCGCACAATTGAGGTGGGCGCCGACGATTGGGAGCAATTGCTTGTGCGCTATTTGAATGAAGTGTTATATGTGATTGACGGAGAATCGTTTCTTCCATCAAAAACAGAGGTGGAGTTAATGAAGGGGTATTCACTCCGTGCGGTTTTATATGGTGAAACCCGAACCGGCGATCACGATGTTCGTACGGATGTGAAGGCCATAACATATCATCAACTATTGTTCGAGAAAAAAGATCAAGGTTATAGTATCAGGGTATTTGTGGATATCTAAGATCGATTTCAGGAGGTGGCGACGTGAAAAATTTAGAATCAATAGGACGTTACAGATACCGCTTATCGAAAACATACCGTGAGGGTATGAATGGCGACGGGAAAATCTTCGCAAATGAAAAACTACTTGAGGCAATAACAAAAGATCAGACGCTTGATCAGGTCGCTAATGTTGCAATGCTGAACGGACTTATCGGCGATTCGATTGCAATGCCCGATGCACACCAGGGGTACGGATTTTGCATCGGCGGTGTTGCCGCAGTAGATCCCGATGACGGTGTGGTGTCGGCAGGAGGTGTCGGGTTTGATATTAATTGCGGTGTCCGGTTGCTCGCATCGCCGTTTGAAGTCTCGGATATAAAACCGCATGTTGACCAACTACTTGAAGAATTGTTTAAAGCAATACCGTGCGGTACAGGCAAAGAAGGTCCGAGAAAGCTCTCGGAAAAAGAAATTAACGACGTACTTGAAACCGGTGCGCGATGGGCTGTAAAGAACGGCTATGGAGAGGATATCGACTTGAACCGCATCGAAGAGAATGGAACAATCAAGAGTGCGGATGCGGCGAAGGTCAGTAATCGGGCAAAGCAGCGCGGTATCAAACAACTCGGCACACTTGGTTCCGGGAATCATTTTCTGGAAATCCAGGTCGTCGATTCGGTATATGATGATGAGGCAGCTCAAGCATTCGGTTTGCATAAGGGACAGGTGGTCGTCCTTATCCATACCGGCTCACGCGGTCTCGGCCATCAGGTATGTACCGATTATCTTGATTTAATGCAGCAGGGATTGAAGAAATATAAAATTTCGTTACCCGACCGACAGCTTGCGTGTGTACCTGTGCGGTCGGAAGAAGGTGACGGTTATCTCAAAGCTATGGCGGCATCTGCAAATTTTGCATTTGCTAATCGACAGATGATAACACACTGGACTCGCGATGTATTCAATAGGTTACTCAAGAACGGTAATCTACGGCTTGTATATGATGTTGCACATAATATCGCGAAATTCGAAAAACATAAGACAGGCAACGGCGAGCGCGAAGTGCTTGTACACCGCAAAGGAGCTACCCGTGCATTCCCCAAAGGTCATCCTGACGTGACCGATGAATATCGTTCGGTTGGGCAGCCGGTTCTCATACCCGGCAGTATGGGAACAAGTTCATATGTACTTGCGGGTGAAGAAAATTCGATGAATGAAAGTTTTGGTTCAACGTGTCACGGAGCAGGTAGAGCGATGAGCCGGAAAAAGGCAAGCCGTGATATATCGGCAAATGAATTGCTGCAACGGTTGAATCAAAGCGGTGTGAAGGTGCGCGGTGCATCGAAACGGGGCTTGACTGAAGAACAGCCCGATGCATATAAAGATGTCGAATCGGTAGTCGATGTCGTGCATGAGGCAGGATTATCAAGAAAAGTAGCCCGCTTAATACCGATTGGTGTAATAAAAGGTTAAAAACTCAACACTATCAAATCCCATGATTCGAAAACGATGGAGGTAACTATGAAATCCGGTAACAGAATATTTATTGTATTATGTGTGTTTTTAGTTCTTCCCCTTGTAATAAATGCTCAGGAACGTATTCTTACACCTGAAGATATAGTTCAGATTCGTAACGTACATTCTGCGGATATATCTCCGGATGGAAATCTGATCGCATTTGTTGCACAACGACACCGGACAGCCGATGACGGTCCCGGAAGTACGTATAACGATATCTGGCTATATGATGCGACGGAAAATGAATACAGGCGATTTACCTGGAATCCACAAAATGATATGTCACCCGCTTTTTCACCTGACGGTGAATGGCTTGCATTTCGATCGACACGGGATGGAGCACCACAGGTGTTCCGTATACCTGTTGACGGCGGTGAGGCAGAAAAAATAACAAGTGCACCGACGGGCGTCAGATCTTTCCAGTGGTCGCCGGACGGGCGGGAAATTGCATATGTAAGTCAAGACCCGATACCGGAAGAGCAGCGACAGGAACGCGAGGCGGGACGCGATTGGAAGGTTGTAGATCAGGATCACCGAACAATTCGTTTACATGCAATAGATGTTGAAATAAAAGAATCCCGCGAAATAGTCCGTAACGATATAAGTGTGTGGAATTATTCGTGGTCGCCCGATGGGGAACAAATCGCCCTTATCGGAACGGAATTACCCACGATAGATGCCAGTTATTACGGCGACTTATATATGGTCGATGCGCAGGGCGGCGATGCTGAGTTATTCGTTGAACTCCCGGGTAAGACCGGTCAGGTACATTTTTCACAAGACGGTAATAATCTGGCAATAAAAAACGCCCGGGGTGAAGGCCGTGAACCGATTGATGGCGGTGTATTTCTTGTGCCGGTCGATGAAGGTGAATGGTCTTCGATAATCGAAGATTTTCCGGGAACGGTAACAGCACACGGATGGATGTCTAATAACGAAATATGGTTTACCGCTCAGGAGGATACCAGAACAACTTTGAATAAGGTAGACATACGTAACCTACGTGTTAATAGAATTATCGACTATCGGGGTGTGCTCTCCGGTATTAGTC
>SKXH01000117.1 GCA_007128495.1 Bacteroidota bacterium | reverse complement strand
GTCAGTGAACCGCAATCGATGGTATCGAGGTTATTTTGACGGAGATAATCGCGTAATATTCCTGTTATCGGCCCATATGGAGGAGTCACACCTTCCGATGATCTGCCGGTATAATATGAAAGTCCGCTATTATCGAGCATTTCCTCGGCAAGGAGTGTTTTTCCCATCCCCGCCTCACCGGCGATCAGAGCAATGGTGCCCTGCCCGTTCCGGGTTTTTTCGAATAGTTTGGTCAATTCGGCTTTCTGAAGCTGTCGCCCGATTATTTTGTTATTGTGGTTCATTTTGGTTTAACGTATATAACATATTACCCATCAACCCTTCCCCGGTACATCCACACATGACTGCTGCGGTTTTGTCTGAATGTATTATTTACAACCACCAATTTGCCGTTATTGTTCACTGCAAGTTTCCGCATAAGCAATCCTTGCAAACTTCCGTTTATACCGAGGTCGCTATCGTCGGTTCCGGGTACTACCGTGGGCGATGCGAATGTTTCACCGGCATCTGTCGAATAGGTGAAGCCGAGACCGAGTGACCGTTGCTGCCGGTCGGGATACAATTCCCAGAGGAGATAGACGTTATTCTGTCCGTCGATACTTAATGATGGGAAATGCTCCGAGTCGTAATCGTTTTGTTGCGGACTTGCAATTTCACGGGAACCCTCAAACGTTTCGCCGTTATCAAATGATCGGGAGTAGCGTATCTGATACCGCTGAAACGGACCGGCAGGACTTTCGGCATAGGTGAGGTGAAGTGTACCGTCGTTATCAAATTTTATTTTCGGTGCATCCGAGTGTCCGTGGCTTTCAAAAACGATTTGTGTTTCGTTAAATGATTCACCACCGTCATCCGATTTTACTAATCGAATATCTGCTTCGCTATCTTCACCGACAGTCCACGCAATAAACACATCACCGTTGTTGTTAACCGCTAATGACGGGCCACGTGCAGGGAGTTCATTGTCTCCATCGACATGGAGCGGCCCGGAGAACGTTTCACCTCCGTCGGTTGAGCGGCTGAACCAGAGCCGGCCTTCGTACTCCGTCCACGCGACATATAAAATTCCTTCATCATCCTTGATAATATCGAGACTACCGTTATCCCAGTACCGGGCACTGAGGCGTCCCTTTGCAGCACCTGCCGGCGTATTGGAGAGATTGATGGGCTCGCTGAACGAGCTGCCGCCGTCGGTCGAACGTGAAAAGAAGATCTCGCCGCCGTGTGAGCCGCCGGTGAATTTGATCTCCTGCCAGAGGATATAAACTTCGTTTGCATTTCCTCCGGAAATAACGACCCGCGGTAACCACGAAAAAATATCGGGACTCCGGGAAACGTTCACCGGCTCATCGAAACGCGCTTCGCCGCCGGGTTCGAACATCTGAAACAGTACATTTTTTTGAGCTTGATCCACCCACGTGACTCCGATATAGTTGTTATCGTTGATGTCGCCCGATGGCGCATCGACGTAGCGGAAGTCCGAGTCGTTCATCATCCACGGACCCTGATAGCCATCGCCCGATGCGATTTCGATTCTTTCATGCCAGTAATCGTTGGATAGATTCGATACGGTTTGTGAATTTGATTTGGTGAGAAGCACCGTTCCTGCTATAATGAGTGCTATTATCGTTCCGGCGATCAGTGTGTATTTCATATTCACTTTACCGTTTAATATAGTGTATGTTTACTTTTATAATATTGGCAACCGTTCAGTAATTACAGAAGTTCCAACGTTTTGCTTGATGTTCAGTCAAGTAATTGATACTTTATAGATATTTTAAATTACACGAAAAAAACCTGTGAAATGTATAAAAGGAATAACAATGGGAAAACTATTCATAATATTGCTCGCTTTGGTTTTATTACCGGCATCCGGTATGTATGGAGGTGAAGGGGATGAACAGAAATCTGAGTTTGGTATTGTAGTTCACGGCGGCGCGGGTGGAATAAGCCGGGATGGTTATACTCCGGAACAGGATGCTGCATATCGCGAAGCTTTATCGGAAGCGTTGCGGGCTGGCTATGAAATCCTGAGAAACGGCGGTAGCAGTGTGGATGCAGTGGAAGCAGCTATTACCATAATGGAAGACGATTCATTGTTCAATGCGGGACGGGGAGCGGTCTTTACGGCTGAGGGCAAGAATGAGCTTGACGCTTCCATTATGGACGGCAGCACACTGAATGCCGGTGCGGTTGCGGGCGTAACACGAGTAAAAAATCCTATCACGCTTGCCCGTCTGGTGATGGACGAATCGCGCCACGTGATGTTTGCCCGGGAGGGTGCGGAAGTGTTCGGCGAACAGCACGGCATCGAAACGGTACCGGAAGATTATTTCTTTACCGAACGTCGATGGCGCACTTTACAGAGACGGCAGGAGCGGGAAGCTGCAGAGGAGAGCGGCGGTACGGTCGGTGCGGCGGCACTCGATAAAAACGGAAATCTCGCTGCCGGTACATCGACGGGAGGAATGACGAACAAACGTTTCGGTCGCATCGGAGACTCCCCGGTTATCGGAGCGGGTACGTATGCGAATAATAAAACGTGTGCCGTATCGGCAACCGGACACGGCGAGTATTTTATACGCTCGGTTGTGACCTATGATATCTCGGCAAAGATGGAATACAAAGGTATGTCGCTTCACGATGCTGCGCACCGGGTCGTTATGGAGAAACTGCCTGATCTCGGCGGCCACGGCGGCATCATTTCGATTGATAAACATGGTAATGTAGCAATGCCGTTTACGACAGGTGGCATGCACCGGGGGTATATACTCGATGACGGTGAGATTGTGGTGAAGTTGTACGGGGATGAGTGAAATTTAATATTTATTATTGGTTATTGTATATTGGTGAATGTATATTTTCAGACCTGACAGGTTTGTGAAACCTGTCAGGTCTTATATAAAGTTGATTGACTACTTTTCCGCCAACCGCGGATCATCTTCTTCATTCACATAATTAATTCCCCACGGACCTATTCCATGTAATTGGATGATCGTTTCCTCGGTTGTGAATGCATAATGAGCATAATCGATAGGCATCACCGCAAACCCGCCGACTTTTAACTTCATTGCTTTATCTTTGTTGAACGTCGTTCCGGTTCCCATATGGAACGATCCTTTGATCACCGTGACGTGCTCGATGGCCGGATGGGTGTGCGGTGCGATCCTGAAGCCGGCCGGTAATTTCAGCCGTGCAGTGAAGGGACCTTCCTGTGTCCAGTCGCCTTCGATCAGTGTGAATTGTGCACCCTCTTCAAGTGAAGCCGGGCCGTCTCTCCATTCCATCTCTTCGGGGTTTATCATAATGTGTTCTGAATCCCCGTGATCGTGCAGCACGAAACTTTGCACACCGAATAGAACTGCAACGATAAGCAGTGCTGAAAAAAGAATTCTGGTTTTCATAATAACCTCCTCTTGTATATGAATGGTTTTAAATATGTACCTTGTTGGTTATGAACTTCGTTGTTTCTAAAGACGTTGTGCAACCAAAGAAATACTCTTTACTCCATACTTATCCGATGCCCCGCGGGCAGATTTTGATATGAATTCATATTTCGTGTTTCGTTTGATATTGATAACTTGCATGCCGGGTTTTTCAATCAGTATTTTGTAATTATCCTCCTGTGCTGCGCCGCCGATACACGATGCCCACAATGTGGAGTTACAAACAATATTTTCGGGTAATTGTTCCCTACTTACGATATCGGCCAGTGCCAATCTCCCTGTTTCGGGTTTTAAGACACGGGCAATCTCATTAAATACTTTTGCTTTATCGGGGCAAAGGTTGATAACACCGTTGCTGATAACTACATCGAACGTTGCATCCTCGAAATCAAGCTGTTCTATTTTACCTTTCACAAACGTAATGTTATTGAGATTAAAATCTTCCACTAACCGGTTCGCCTTTTCAAGCTGTTCATCGGTCATATCGATACCGGTGACGTAACCCGGGCGTCCCGTTTTCAGTGCGGCAATAAACGCATCCATGCCCGAGCCGCTTCCGAGATCGAGTATCTTCTCGCCCTCTTTGATGCCGGCAAGATCGAAGAAGTACCCGACACCGGCGAACGACTCAATCGATGCAGCGGGAATATGATCAAGATCGTCCGGATTGTAACCCAGTTTTTCAGCCAGCGGTCGTCCCATCTCGAAATGGTATTCTTTCTCCGGCTCGAGCGCGACGTCGCGATACATCGTCTTAACTTTTTGTTCGAGATCTGCGGTATCAACTTGCTGTTGAATAGTTGTTGCAACCATGGTATCCTCCTTTTTTGTTTCAACTTGATTGTTTTTAGGTATACAATTTTCAAACGACTCGATTATATTCCGGTATGAAAGTACGTTGTCCGGTGCTTGTATAAGTAGTTGGACTGGAAAGAATAGTAATGTGACGAGTCCACAAAGAAGCGATATATTCTGGGGTCTCATAACAGTATCCTCCCGTTAATGTGAGTATAGCGCATAGTGTGTAAATTGTGTTGTGATGAAGCACTCTACTTAGATGACGCAGAAGGGAGAGATTAGTTCCCGGAAGAAATAATTATTTTTTAGATGATGAATGTTGTTTAAGATTACTGAGGTTGTACACAATGTATGTAACACCGGACGCTGACAGATTTGGGGGATAGATATTCTTTTTTGTAAATGTGTTTTAAGGAAGTATAATATAACAATGGAAGGGAGATTGTATAGAAAAATAGACCAGACGAACACACGGCATGGAGTCGATATTCGTCTGTACGGAACTAAAAAATATGACCATCCTGACTACCCCTCATCCGGAGAATCACCCCCGGTGATTTGTCATCAGGATGGGACCTTTGTAATCACATACATAATAGAAAATATAAAACTGGATTTTTTTTAGACCGCTACCAAAGACTCAAAAAATACTCACTTAAAATTTTACTTGTGAGAAAGGCATACGAACAGATTATTGAGCAAACGGATTCTCAGCCGCAAATTCACCGGCTATGGTAATTGTCGTAGACATAATTCCTTCGTCACAGTCTTCCGCGTTGGAGTAAAAGGCATCAAATTCAAAGCTGCCTGTTATGACCGCTTCGGTTGCGCTGTTGATGGTAAGTGTACCTGTATGGGCATATTCACCCCCGCACAATTCTGTCAATGACATATAAGGAATTCCTGCTTCAAGGTCTACATATGCTCCGGAAAAAACAGGAGAATCAGGATCGTCTGTATGCACATGATTCCCGATATTATATGTGCCGGCTTCGGGCTGGTCTATGGGGTCCTCATCTGAATCTGTGAAAAGTAATTGGAAGTTGTATGTATGCGGACCTGGGTCAGAGTCATCAATAAGAATTCCCCAGCTATGTTCGTTGCCGCCAACTCCGGCGCCCGAAAAAAGAGCTGTTCCGGTTTTTTCATCTTCAACATCTCCGCTTATGCTGATGGTTACTTCACCCGGTGTGGGTCCGTTTTCGCCTATATCTGGGTCAGCTTCATCCGGGTTTGTTGGTTCACTGTCGCAACCAATCAATAGAACGCTGATGACAATCAAACTTAAAAAAAGTTGATTTGCATGTTTCATAAATCCTCCCTGCATATATAAATGTATAACTATTGATAAATATAGAAATGCTATTGGGGGGTGTTGATGATCCCGGAACGATAAGCACTCTGTCTGTAACTACAATGTATGCATTCGTTGAGTTAATGTCAAATAGTTAAGCGGCTCTTTGTTATTATCTGATGTTACGCAAAGGCAAGCGCGGTTCTTCCCCCCTCCTTGCACTTGATGCCGTGAAATTGCATATTAACTGACACCACC
>SKXH01000122.1 GCA_007128495.1 Bacteroidota bacterium | reverse complement strand
ACTAATACGGTAAGAACCGGCATGGTTGCCAGAATAAACAAAATTCCAAGTCCCATTGGAATACCTCCCGAAGTAGTAAATGTTGAAATAATTAAATAAAATGCAATTAGAAAAAGTGTACCTGCGCTTCAATGACAAATTGGTCAAAACTACTGCCGGGTACCGCTATTCCGTGTTCTATTTTTTGATATTGTGTACGAAGTTGTGCATTATGACCCCGGAAGAAAAAATTTAACCCGACGCCGAGTTCCGAGGAATCCGCATTGGTAAGATCGGTATCGTAATTTAAACCGGTGTAACGGGCAATTAATTCAACCCGGTCTGGAAGTATCATATAGCCGGCGGCTATTGTATATGCATTGCCGTTAAAATTATCGACTGCGGTTGCTTCGGGCATGACATTTCTATAAAATCCCTCGCCAATGAGTGAAAATCCGAGATATGCAAACCTTGTGAATACGGTACCGGTAAGAAAATCCGCCCGGTTATTTGGTGACCTGCCAAGGGTCCAGTTACGGGCTTCGCTGTCCATACCATACTGAAGACCGAGACCGATCGTTAACTGAGGATCTTCGGAACGTCTGAAATCCGATTCACCGGCAGGCATCGTTCCCAGCGGTGCGTACACGGCCTGCGCAGAGAAGGTGTGGCCGGTATTCCGGTTTTTTCTGCGGTTGAATCCTTCTCCGTCAATAATTGCAAGAGCATAGCGGAAGGGTTGATCTCCCAATTGAGTATTACCATGAAACATAACACCCTTATCCCAGCCACCGAACGTCCCGAAGTCTGCAGATGCAAGACTTCGTTCATAGAAATATAATCCGGGAAGCGGAACGAAAAAATGCCAGTGAAACGGCACGGCAATTTGTCCGAACATAATTTGTGCTTCGGGTGAAAACGCATAATTTATGTGGAGAAGAATCGGGTACACATTCCGCGCGTGCGCCAGATCGAGATCGCTGTACTCGGGAGTAATTCGATAGGTAAATTTCTCGCTGAATGCGTGACCCCGTATATCGAGCAGAACCCTCCGGATAGAAAACCTGCTGATTGCTTCACCGCCGTCGGGCTCAAAAAAATCATACCGGGGCTGCATCCACGCAGCCATGGTGGTGCTGATATTGTGTTCTTTATTTTCGATCGTCACCTGTGACTTGACGGGTATCATAAAAAGTAAAAGAACAATAAGCATAGCTACAGTTCTAATAATACACCGGTGAGGATGTATAGTTTTCTTCGGCATAACTGCTCCTATGGTTATAAATAGTGGGAAGTGTATTATTGTATGAAGGATATTATTAAAACACTCTATCGAAGCAATATACCACAACTTACGAATTAATCATATAGTGTTCCATTTTTATACCGGCAACCGATAACGTTTTGACTGGATATCACCGGAAAATTGAATTCCGGTATCCTGAAGTTTAAAAATTTTTCCTTGCGGATCAATAATAGAACCCTGCACATCTGTACCGGTAGAATCAGCAAGTTTTTCAACGGTCCGGGATCTAATTAATGATGGTGCACCGCGCCATGGTTTCGCGGCTATAAAGAGAGGTATATTATGCTTTTTACTAAAGTTATATGCATCGTCAAGTTTATCCTGATCGACATCGCTGTTGATAACAAGCGATGCTTTTAATGAATGTTTACGAATCTGCTCTAATGCATTCAGCGCTTCGTCATACGAACGCACACCGCGTACCGAATCATTTTCTTCGCGGGTGATACCGTCCAACCGTATGATCACGCTTTCCACATCATTTTTCTTAAGTTCACCGATTCTTTCATCGGTGAGGTTGAGACCGCAGGTAGCGATCTCGACTTCAACGCCGAGCACCCGTGCGTATGAAAGTATATCGTACAGGTCTTCGCGCAGGAATGGATCGCCTCCCGCTATAATCAATTTTCCTTCTTGTTCGGCTATTGACTCTATTATGATAAGCCATTCCCACAATCGCATTTCTTCCTGATCGTTTGCGACAAGAATGTTGTCATAACACGGATAACATTTATAATCGCATCGTTGTGTGATTTCAAACAAGAAAACGGGCTGCTTATCTGCCATTACACACCGCACCTTTCATAATTATTTGTATCGTTACGATTCCGCGACCTGTTCAGCTTTTTTCTTATTTTCTTCCCTGACCTGCGTCAAATACTCATGGATCGAAACAGCAGCACGTTTGCCGTCGGCAACTGCCTGAATTACGGTTGCACCGCCGCGGGCAATATCACCGCCTGCGTATATACCTTCGCGGCTGGTAGCGCCTTTCTCATCAACTATTATAGTGCCCCACTTGGTCGTTTCAAGTCCGGGTGTTGTTTGCTGAATAACCGGATTGGGAGATTGCCCTATCGCGACAACAACCGTATCGACATCGATAGTAAAGTTCGAGCCCTCTATCGGTATCGGTCTGCGCCGCCCTTTTTCGTCCGGCTCACCGAGTTTCATTTTTTGGCATTCAATTGATTTCACCCAACCGTTTTCATCACCATGAATGGCAACAGGATTGGTAAGCATTTGGAATTCGATACCTTCTTCTTCTGCGTGATGTACTTCTTCAACACGTGCCGGCATTTCTTCGCGTGAACGGCGGTAGAGCAAGATGGTATGTTCCGGACCGATACGTTTCGATGTACGGACGGCATCCATTGCGACATCACCGCCGCCGATTACCGCTACCCGTTTGCCAATCTTCAACGGTGTATCATATTCCGGGAACTTATACGCTTTCATCAGGTTGACCCGCGTCAGCAATTCGCTGGCTGAATAAACCCCGCTCAGGTTCTCACCGGGAATGTTGAGGAAGTTCGGCGATCCGGCGCCGGTGCCGAGATATACCGATTCATATCCCAGCTCATCGAAAAGTTCATCTATAGTAATGGTGCGTCCGACTATAACATTTGTTTTGATTTCAACGCCGAGGGCCTTAACACGTTCGACTTCTTCTTTTACAATATGTTTCGGAAGGCGAAATTCCGGTATACCGAAAATAAGCACTCCGCCCGGTTCGTGTAACGCTTCATATATCGTGACGTCGTATCCTCGTTGTGCCAATTCCGCCGCTACCGTCAACCCACCCGGTCCGGAACCGATAACAGCGACTTTCTGGTTTTTCGGTTCGGCTTTTTGAGGCGGAGTAAATTTACCATGCGCCATTTCGTAATCGGCAACAAAGCGTTCAAGTTTACCGATGGCAACCGGCTCACGCTTTTTACCGAGCAAGCAGACGATTTCACATAAGTTTTCCTGCGGACAAACACGCCCGCATATGGCGGGGAGATAGTTTGACTCGCGGACTTTTTCAATCGCCGCCTGGTAATCTTTTTCAAGTAGTAATTGAATAAATCCGGGAATATCTATGTTAACCGGACATCCATCGACACACACGGGGTTCTTGCATTCGAGGCACCGCTTTGCTTCTTCGAGTGCAAGCTCGAAATTAAACCCCTGTGAGACTTCTTCAAAATTTGAAATACGAATTTCCGCACCCTGCTCGATAGGCAAATGGCGCGGGATCTTCATGCGTTCCGATGGTTTTAATGGATTTACTTTACCGTTAGTCTTTGTATTTGTATTGTTCTGTTTGCGCATCATGTACCTTACATTCTTGTTCTTGAAGGAATGCTTCTAATGACATTTTTTCCTGATCTTCATACGTTCTGTTTCTTGCTATCAACTCATCAAAGTTCACTTTATGTGCATCGAATTCCGGCCCGTCAACACACGCAAATTTCAATTCACCATTAACGGTTACACGACAGGCGCCACACATTCCCGTTCCATCCATCATTATGGGGTTTAAGCTGACGTATGTTTTAATTTCCTGGGGCCGGGTTGTTTCGGCGACGGCACGCATCATCGGCATCGGGCCTATAGCATACACACCCTTAATATCCGGCTCATCGTTCATTACGTTTTTCAGGGCATCGGTTACGAATCCTTTCATACCGTACGACCCATCGTCCGTTGTGACAATTACCTCATCACAAACCTGATTCATTTCGTCTTCGAGAATAACAAGTTCTTTGCTTCTCGCTCCGACTATCCCGATGACACGATTACCCGCTTCTTTCAACGCTTCGGCAATCGGGTAGACTTCTGCAGTACCCACCCCACCACCGATGCACACCACCGTTCCTAAATTATCAATCGGTGTCGGTTGACCGAGTGGACCGACGACATCGAGGAAAAATTCTCCTCTTTCCATCTGTGTCATAATGGTTGTCGTCTTTCCGATTGCCTGAATAATCAGAGTAATAGTTCCTTTTTCTTCGTCGGAATCGACTATGGTAAGCGGTATACGTTCGCCGGTTTCGGTTGCCCGAACTATGACGAAGTTACCGGCTTTACGCTTCTTTGCAATAAACGGCGCTTCAATGATTAGCTTACTGAGCGTCGGTGCGAGAACCTCTTTATCTACAATCTTAAACAAGGGATTATATCTCCTTTAACTATAATTCCAAATATCGAAAAACGTTTGATCTCCGTCGGTACCAATAGCATCCATAGTGCAAAGCTCTATAGCCTCCTGCATCAGGTCTTCTTCTCTTGCATCCATCGGCTGCCGCCGGATATAGTAGTATTTTCCACCCTCGACATAATCAAAAAAATCACCTGCGATGGACCGGCATATACCGCATCCATTGCATTGATCGATTACATAGTATTTCCCGGGTGAATTTTCTGCAAGTTTGGTAATCACTGGGTATCTCATATATCCTCCCTAATCAGATCCAACAACATAAATATTGTTGAGTTTATTTACACATAACTATAGAAACAATTATTGTGCCAAGCTGACATAGTAAAAATCGGGCATAAAAACCAAGTTTTATAAATTTTTTACTCTTTTTTGGAACTAATTTACTAATTCACTTTCATTTTTAAGAAGTACAAAAACGACAAAACCCGGCCGGGAGCGAACCATTCGAATCCCGGCCGGGTTTTGTTGAATTTTTCCACACACACTTATTACAAATCGCTTACCAATCGGTTCTTTTTTCTCCGGTTATATATATTGCCCCGTCAATATGAAGTTCTTTTTGTTCAATTACATACGAACCGTCTTCGAGACGTCGTGCAATCGGTTCACCCGATTCCTGCCAGTGACATACCTGACAGTTAAATACTTCCGGAATATGCGGACCGCCTTCGGCTGTTGTGGTCGGTAAGGGGTTACCCGTTTCCGGATCACCGTGGCATGTTCCGCATTCACTCTGGCTGCCATCTACTATTGTCCAAATCGGAGAGAAATCTTTATTTCCACCGCTGAAATTACCGTGACAGTAGGTGTTGTCACACGTCGGCGCAGCGACATCCGGATTGTATGTTGGTGGATTGGCAGTCATATCCGCTAACCGAGTTTCAAAGGATGCAAGAACTCCTTCATCAAATACGACTTTATCGGGGCCTGTTTCCTCAAGATGGTTTTCTACAAAAACTTCCTGAGGAACAACGTGACATTCATTACATCGAATTCCAGTGGATATATCGTTTCCACGAAGGTGTATTTGATGCGCACCTACTCCGACAGCACTCTCATCGGTATTCTTATCAAGGTCGCGCGGTGGTGCAAATGATGCAAAGTCTTCCGCCGATGCCCGGAAATCACCGTGACAGGTATTACAATCTTCAACAGTTTTCGCATTACCCTGAAAGTCAACATGACATCCCGCTGTTGCACAACTGAGCTTCGATATTCCGCCTCCAAACTGAGGTGCCCGGCCGTGACAATCCTGACAGCCGGTCCAGTCCCAGTCGTTATCACGGATGACATTACCATGGAAGTTATCGGCTT
>SKXH01000001.1 GCA_007128495.1 Bacteroidota bacterium | reverse complement strand
GGGAGGAGAGGCGAGAAAGAGAAGTGATGTATCCACCGGTGTGAACGGTCTGCTCTGGTCGCCCGATGGGAATACCTTCGCATACTGGACCGAAGGTTATCCCGAATGTGAAACCGACGATTGCAACCGGGAGCGATTGAAGGAAAAAGAAGATAGCAAAATCGAGGCGATGATATTCGACCGGTTACTGTACCGTCACTGGGATACATGGAAACACGATACCCGCTATCATTTGTATGTACTACCGGTTGATAATGACGAACCCCGAATTCTCACACCCGGAGATTATGATACACCGCCGATAAGTTTAGGTGGGCACTGGACGTACGATTTTTCACCCGACGGCGAGGAGATGGTATTCCTCCGAAATACCGATGAAATGGCTGCTATCAGCACGAATAACGATCTATTCACGGTTCCCGTTACCGGTGGTGAGATAAACCGGATTACAACAAATCCGGCGAACGATTTTCAGCCGGCATATTCACCGGACGGAAAATATATTTCGTACCTGATGATGGAACGGCCGGGATTTGAAGCTGACAGACATCAGCTTGTTATTTATAACCGGGAAACCGGCACAGAAACAAATCTCACCGAAGATCTGGATTATAGCGTGGGTGAATATGTTTGGTCTCCCGATTCGCGCTATATTTATTTTAGTGCAAACGATCAGGGTAATAACTCGATATTTAGTTTGTCTGTTGAGGATAAAAGTGGCGATAAGATTCTCGATAACGGATATAACACGTCTATACGGATAACACCCGATGGTGAAAATTTAGTATTTCTTCGCCAGCGGGTTAACAAACCTTCGGAAATATATAGAATGAGCACGAACGGCGAGAACCCTCGTCAAGTAACACACATTAACGATGAGCGTGTTGCCGAACTTGAAATGCATCCCGTTGAACATTTCTGGTTTACCGGCGCGGAAGATACACAGGTGCATGGTATGCTCTTGAAACCGCCTGCATTTGATGATAACAAAAACTATCCGATGATTTATTTGCTGCACGGAGGTCCGCAGGGGCAATGGGGCGATCAGTTCCATTACCGGTGGAATGCACAAATGTTTGCAAGCCGGGGATATGTTGTGGCGATGGTAAACCGCCGGGGCAGTACCGGATACGGACAGGAATTTACCGATGAGATAACGGGTGATTGGGGCGGTAAAGCATACCGCGATCTGATGAAAGGACTTGATTACATACTCGATACCTATGATTTCATCGATGCCGATAGAATCGGTGCGGCGGGTGCTTCGTATGGCGGTTATATGATTAACTGGGTTGCAACCCAGACCGACCGGTTTAAATGCCTTATTAGTCATGCAGGTTTGTTCAATATGAAAAGCTTTTACGGATCAACTGAGGAATTGTGGTTCCCGGAGTGGGAGTTTGGCGGAACGCCGTATGAAGATCCGGAATTATATGAGAAATGGTCGCCAATCACATACGCAGAAAACATTACAACTCCAACGCTCGTTGTGCACGGGTATTATGATTTTCGTGTCGATGTAAGTGAAGGATTCCAGATGTTCACCGCCTTGCAGCGACAGGGGGTAGAATCGAAAATGTTATATTTCCCGGATGAGGGACACTGGATACAAAAGCCGCTGAATGCTGAGCTATGGTATGAGACGGTGCTTGACTGGATGGATTCGTATCTGAAATGAAAAGAATTGTGCCCGTCACCTTCAGTAAGTAAGTTCTTACAAATTTCCTAATCTGACTCTCCGTTTATAAAGAACGGGTGACGGGCACATTCGCATCGGTTGCATTGAAACAGTTGTTGTTCCTTTCATGTGAATCACTTGCAACCGATATCAACCTATAATAACAGATGATAATTGTTTTTCACAAACAACAATTCTAATACCGGTATACTTCCTCAAACGTAAATAATCTTCTCTTAATGGCAGGATGACTGTAATCGATAGCATCGAATGCTCTGCCGCCGACATATGCTTCGCAGTTACGCTGATATGCCGCATCGCATAGGTAGTTGATTTCGTTTTGTAATTCTTCCCGGTTATCTACGATCGTGCTCGAAATGTACATTCTGTGTGGTTCGTATGAATCGAATATCTCCTCAATTTTCTCCGTAGGGGTTTTTTGTCCTGTGTACAAAACGGAAAATCCACGGCTTTCGAGAATATGATCAACCATTTTTAATGGTATGTCGTGGAGTTCTGTCGAGGGTGATATACACAATGCTTTTACGGAGTTGGACTCCGGAATTTTAATTATTCCTTGCAGACGTATAATACTATCTTTAATTGACTGAGATGCAAGATGTTCCTGTATTACAGATAATTTATTTTCAGACCATAAGAATCCAATCTGATGTAATACCGGTGTTACTATCAGATCATAAATTTGATGTAATGGATATTGTCCGAGGTAAAGTCCATTAAATACTTGCTGAACTTTCTCTCTTTTACAATTAAGAGCTTGCTCAAGAACATAATTGTTTAAATATATGTAATCACCTTTCAGGATGTGATAGCTAATTTCGATATCCTGTTCGCTTTCCAGTGAGAAAAGATTTACCTTTGAATTTTTCTTTTTATTCTCTTCCACAAACGATGCAAGGTGAGACATCAAAAATTTACGATGTCCGCCGGCAGTTTTAATACAATCCAGCGTGCCGGATTCAGTCCATCGCTTAATGGTGGAGACATTCACTCCCAGAATTTTTGCCGCATCCTCGCTATTAAAGTATTTAATTTTACCGGTCATAGACTAATAATCCCTATTTTGTTTTTAATGTCGATTAATATACGATAATTGAAATTTTCTGTCAATAGAAATGAGCGATATGCCCTATTTATTTCCTCCTGCCTATTGACATTTAACTTTTATTGTAGTATAATAACGCTCGTAACGATTATATCGCTCATAACGCTTATTCTTTGGAGGCAAATTGAAGGCGCTGAAAACAATATTCGAGTTCACATTCCTATTCTCATTTATTTTTAGTTTGATGAGACTTGAAGACACTATCCGTAACATTTTTCGTCGATGTTCCTATTTATTGAAGTAATGACCGTGCAGTTGGCAGGAGCGAATGGACAACCACCGCCGGGAAGAATGTGAGTATTCTTTCCGGCGGTTTTATATAATCAGATCAACCTTATATTCCGGTAAAATTCTTGCCAATTCGCCAAATTATTATTAAATTACATGATTCGATATCCGGAGGGTTAGCATAATTGGTAATGCAGTAGTCTTGAAAACTACCGTCCGCGAGGACTTGGGGGTTCGAGTCCCTCACCCTCCGCATTATTTCGTATTCTGCCGCTGTAACTTATTTTATATCAATATGTTAATATTTATAATCAATGACAGGTACAATATAGGACAATAATCTTAAATTAATCGATTTAAGGAATTTGCAAAGCTTACCGCTATACGACCGATCACATTTCACACGTCAAAGCACTGAATGAATTGGTTATACATGATTGAAAATATCACTGTTCTATCTTAAACATTTGGATACCGAAGCTACCGACTTGGAGTATGAGGAGTTTTTTAAAGAAATAAAGTAAAAGTCTGGATACTGTTTACAAGTTAATAACCAGGCAGATCGGTTAAATTATGGATAATAAAAATGGTCGATCGAACTATTGCCATCTCCCAATCCTCGCATCATAATACAGAAATCTGTAAAGAAATGCTGACGAAAAGACTACAAGCGCTCGAGGATTTTTATACCGCGGTCATACGGCATTATGGGCTTGATCAATTACATATTAAGCATGGTTCAGGATATTTGCAATTTATTTTGTATCTTATATTGTACCAATTACAGATGCTGATTCTCTCTAACAATACCTACAATATAGGTACACTAATTTTTGTAATTTGTCTACTATCGGTTGTGCAATAGGAACACAGTATGCCGAAAACGACCTCAAAATGATAGGTTGATACAAGCGGTTGACAACGGATCACATAAGCTCGAATCCCCCACCCTCCGCAAACCTGCGTGCCGTAAAAGTAGCGGCACTTCGGTTTGCAGGCCAGATTTTTTATGTTACTTTTTCCCCACCTCATTTTTACTTCCGTTTTGGTGCTGTATCTTGATTCATAATATTTATTTTAGTATATCATTTAAAAAACAATAGAGAAGATTCACTAATACAGGTATAGTATGCCGAAAATTGACCTTAAGAAATTTGAGAAAAAAATAGTTGTCAGGAATATTCGTCCTGATGATTTCAACGAGATCATCGATCTTCAAGTACAATGTTTTCCTACCATGAAACCCTGGACGATTGATCAACTTGAACATCATCATCGAATATTTCCCGAAGGTCAAATTTGTGTAGAGTATGAGGGAAAGATCATAGGATCGAGCTCGAGTCTCATTGTAGATTTTGATGACTACGGCGATCAGCATTCGTGGTCGGAAATAACTGATAACGGATATATAACGAACCATGACCCCGAGGGGTATAATCTATATGGTATGGAGATCATGGTGCATCCCGATTACCGGCAAATGAAAATAGGCCATCGCATTTATGAAGCCCGGAAACAACTTGCACGCGAGTTCAACCTGAAAAGCATAATTATCGGCGGCAGAATTCCAAACTTCCACAAATACGCCGATAAAATGACGGTGCGTGAATATATTGAAGAAGTACTTGCTCAAAATATTTATGATCCCGTATTGACGTTTCAGGTCAAAAATGGATTTAATGTTATACGCGTTCTTACTAACTATCTTCCCGGTGACAGAGAATCGCATACGTATGCAATTTTAGCCGAATGGAATAATGTTGAATATGAACCGCGTACGAAACGGCATTTCAAAACGTCGTTCCCCGTACGTATTTGTGTTATTCAGTATATGATGAGGCGAATCGAATCGTTTAAAGAATTTGCTGATGCGTGCACATATTTTGCCGATGTTGCCGGCGGTTATGAATCCGATTTTGCAGTATTCCCTGAACTCTTAACAGTGCAGCTTTTATCTTTTATTGAGGAGAAACGTCCCGAGCTTGCAATTCGTGAACTCTCGAAATATACAGACGATTATTTAAATATGTTTACCGACCTTGCAGTCAAGTCGAATGTGAATATCATCGGCGGTTCGCACATTGTCGAAGAGGATAACCGGTTATATAATATTTCATTTCTCTTCCGTCGCGACGGAACAATCGAGCGTCAATATAAAATTCACATTACACCAAATGAGCGGAGATGGTGGGGAATTGAGGCGGGTGAGAAAGTTCAGGTATACGACACCGATTGCGGAAAAATTGCAATTCAAATATGTTATGATATCGAATTTCCCGAAGTAGCGCGTATCGCTACCGAGCGCGGAGCCCGGATTATATTTGTGCCATTCTGTACTGAAGACCGTCAGGGGTATCTTCGGGTCAGATATTGCGCTCAAGCGCGGGCTATTGAAAATCAAATTTATACCGTTATTGCAGGAACGGTCGGCAATCTTCCACACGTTCAAAATATGGATATTCAATATGCCCAATCGGGAATATTTACCCCTTCCGATTTTTCGTTCCCACGCGATGGAATAGCCGATGAGTGTAATCCAAACGTTGAAACGGTTATCGTTCAGGATGTGGATCTTGAGGTGTTGAAACGGCATAGACGTTCGGGAAGCGTTATTCAATTACGGGATCGGCGCAGCGACCTCTATGAGATAAAAATGTTACGATGAGTTCTCCTTGAGAGCCAGCGATTTTTTTACTATATTACATAGTTAACGATGTTTTTTATGAGTATTATGAAAGGGATGGATGTGAGAAACAGTTGGATAATTGCAGCGGCAGGATTCGCGATCCTTTTTGGATTTATTTCTTGTGAAGAG
>SKXH01000042.1 GCA_007128495.1 Bacteroidota bacterium | reverse complement strand
TTTTCGCGGGATATATTAAACCACGAGAACCCGACATCGAATCTGCGAAACCGGTCGAGTGGATACGACATTAACATATTGAGTCCGTATGTTCTATAGCGATACAAACTGTGACTACTAAACGGGTTGTTACGATCGGTTTGCAACAGGAACCGGGCCGTATGAAATCCCTGAAATCCCCAATCAGCACGAGACGGTAAATAAAAATATGTCAGCCCGTAATCGCTGTTCTTCAGGTCCATCTGTAAGTTTGTGAGAAAGTACAATTGATGATCGCCGAGCATATCGCTGAACGCCATCAACGTCGAACCCTGCACACCCCAGAAAGTACTGTATCCGGCATTTGCAATGACAATATCCGGTGAAAAATTTATCCGGTAATCTTTCGGAATAAAGTTGCCGTCTTCATCAACATTATCGCTTACTGCAAATGCTTCGCTTGTTGTATAATCTACGCTCACCGGTTCGGTCACATGATCACCGAACACATAGGAATCGAAATCTATCGCAATATCATCGCCATAGACGCCCGGCTCCGCCAGGGTATCTTCTTCCGCAGTGTCGGCTTCTTCCTCCTCAAGAGCCAGCGTCGTATCCGAGCGTTCTATGATATCTTCTGCTTGCATACGACTTAATTTCTGAGCGATAAAATTGGTGGGTTCAAGTTCATCTTTTTCAAGATCCGTCTGCAGGGGATTGCTCATAATAAAAATATCATACCCGCCGTGAAATTGCGAACTGAAGGTTAGTTTCGACGCATCCGATGATATCGACATCTGAAGTATCGGGTTCATAGAGTTTGTAAGTGGTCGTTCGTCTCCGGTTTCAAGATCGCGGGTATAGATATTATAGATACCGTTCTTATCGCTAATGTAAAGAAGTTTCTTGCCGTCCTGCGTTACCAGCGGGGATTGTTTTTTATCCCAGCTATCGGTTAATCGGGTTATTTGTTTTTCATCGATATTTACACTGTAGAGATCAACCTGCTCGTAATTATGGCCCATCAGTTTGAAGGCATCAATCGATAGGTTGCGCGATAGATTATCTCCGCGATCTGAGATAAAATATATTGTTTTGCTGTCAGGCGCCCAGGTAGGATCCGCTTCAGTGAACATATCGTCTGTAATGGCGGTCTTCTCTTCAGTATTTAGATCATAAACATACAGATTAACGTGGTGGCCTTTTGTTCCAATAAAGGCAAGCTTCTCGCCGTCGGGTGACCATTTGACTGAATAGATCGCATCGAGATCAAATTCAAGTCGTTCGCGGCTGCCGCGGCCAACCGGTATCAGATAAATAACGTCACGGCCCCGTGACTTCGCAGCGAGTGCAAGCCGGTCGCCTTCGGGCGACCAGGATAGTGCCGGAGTCAACAGATGAAGTTGTTCAAAATCCGTTGTGCTGTATCCCCGTATTGCTCTATCAATGATACGTCCGTCTAAAGCCGACATAATATAAACACTATGATAATCGCGCCGGTCGGAAATGAATGCGACCTTATCGCCCTGCGGTGATATAGCCGGACTGTTATTCATAAAGCTGCGATCCTCACGATGGTCGGTCAACCGTTGAGCGAAGTCTGACGGCCGTTTTCGCTTGGCAACGTCAGGCCAATAGTTTTCGCGCTGTGCCTGAAACCAACGTTCGGATAATTCCTCAAGTCCGATGCCGATGGCAGAGCGGAAGCCCTGTTCCACACTTCGAGTACCTTTTATGCGGTGAAGTATATCACTTATTCTTTCCTTGCCATACGTTTCAGCAATATAATGAAAGACACTTTGACCACCGCGATACGCCATATATCCCCCCAGTTGACTGATGCGGCGGGGTAAAAATTCGTTTACGGTCGCATCGCGCATAAACATATCTGTCTCGGTTTCCCAGCCGAGCGATTCATATTCCGCCAACCCTTCATTGAACCAGAGCGGTATATGGAGTTGTATATTATTTGAAATGATATTTTGTACCGATCCGCCGTAAAACATGTCGTTTACTACTGCGTGTACAAGTTCGTGATGCAGTACGTGGCGGTATTCTGCAAAATCACCGCGGAACGGCATAACCACCCGATTTTTAAATAATTCGGTTACACCGCCGACACCCTCTTCCATATAAGGTGCAACAACATTGGTTTGCTGAAAATCATTATGGGATACGTATGCTATGATAGGAACACGATCGGTTAATTGATACCTGAAGGTTTGGCTAATGGATTCATACGCTTCCTCGGCAGCCACGGCGGTAAACTGGGCGAGTTCGTAGCCCCCTTGATAAAAATATACGTCAAAATGATCGCTCTGAATATACTGCCAATCGAAATTAGTATATTGAACTTTATTTTTTCCGAAAGTCAGTCCCTGTGCCTGAGCTATAATCGGAATGAAAAATAAAATCAGTAAAGTGATATAAAATCGTTTCATGAGGGGCCCTCTCTCAAATTATCACAAACCGCAGTCTCTCCTGCACGCTGTTTAATCGTAATTTATCAAACTAATACAGAAAAAGCAAGATATTATGAATAGCGGCTTGTGTAATTACGAACAGGCCGCCGGATGCTGTTAGTTCCACTAATTTCAATTATTTGTCAGCACAAAATCAATTTCCCTGCGATCCGGATCGACGGACAGTACCTTGACGTTCACTTTATCGCCGAGCCGGAGCCGTCTTCCTTTTCGTCTTCCTATCATAGTGTAATTTTTCTGATCATATTCATAGTAGTCGTCGTCCATATTTCTAACGTGCACCATACCCTCCACCAACGTATCGGTTAACTCGACAAAGATACCGTAATTGATAACACCTGAAATAATACCCTCAAACTCGTCGCCGATATGTCGTTTCATATATTCCACCTGCATGATCTTCACGGAAGCACGTTCGGCCTCGACCGCACGCTGTTCCATTGCAGATGTATGCTCACCGAATGATTTCATTTTATCCATTAATTTTTGCCGACGTTCGTGCGGCATATCGGCCTCATACTCTTTGAGAAGCCGGTGAATTAACAGGTCCGGATACCGGCGTATCGGAGAAGTGAAGTGTGTATAATGCTGGAACGACAAACCGAAATGCCCCTCATTTTTTTCGGAATAGACCGCTTTCATCATCGAACGGAGCGCGACTTCATTGATAACATTTTCCTCTGCGCTGCCGCGTACATCGCTGATCAGCTTCTGATACGCTTTCGATAATCCGGCGCCGTCTATATTAAAGGTGTGTCCGAATTTAGATACGAACACTGCAAGTTCTTTTAACTTCTCCCGCGTTGGTGCTGTATGAATACGGTATAAAAACGGCTTGAGCTTCTTATCCTTATCCGAAGCGATATGGCGGGCAACGGTACGGTTTGCAATAAGCATACATTCCTCGACAAGACGGTGCGCTTCAAGCCGGTCTTTCTTAATCACCTCAACCGGTTTTTTGTCTTCATCGAGTTGAAATTTAACTTCGACAGATCCGAAGTCGATACTCCCCTCACGCAGTCTCTTCCTGAGTAATATATGCATCAACTTATTCAATCCGAGGATCAGATCGACATTCTCACCATCTTCATCTTCAATGATCTGCTGTACATCTTCATACGTATACCGTCGTGCACTTCGAATAACCGTTTCTCTGATCGAATAATCTTTCACCACGCCCCGTTTTGAGATCGTCATAAAAACCGAATAGGCGGGGCGGTCTTCATCGGGGCGTAAACTGCACAGGTTATTCGATAACCGTTCGGGCAGCATCGGTATTACTCCGTCTACAAGATACACGCTGGTAGCGCGGTTAAACGCTTCGATATCAAGATGTGATCCTTCTTTTACGTAATGACTCACATCGGCAATATGAACACCGAGCACATAATTACCGTCATTGTCATATTCCAAAGAAAGCCCATCGTCAAAATCCTTTGCATCTTCAGGGTCGATCGTTACAACCGTTTTATCGCGGATATCAAGCCGTCGATCATATTCTTCCTGCGGTAATGAATCGTGAAAGGATTCGGCTGCGGTGATGACTTCTTCAGGAAACTCGATTGGAATATTAAATTGCATAGCTATCGATCTCAGCTCAACACGCAAATCACCCGCTTTCCCCAGTACATCGGTTATATACCCTTCGGGATTCAGCAACGGATCGTTCCATTCTTCGATGACAGCAATAACTTTATCATTATCGCTCGCCCCCCGTAATTGTTTTTTGGGAATATAGATATCGCGCGGAATTCTCCTGCTATCGGGTTCCACGAAGTAGAAGTTTTTTGTCTTTTTGAGCACCCCGACAATCTCGCGCCTGCTTCGTTCCAATACGCCGGTAATTTCGCCTTCAAGTTCTATACCTTCCCGTTGATGTTTTCGCGCAGGGCGGGCAAATAAAACAACTTGCACCCGGTCGCCATCAAGGGCAGTACCAAGATTTTTCGGTGCAATAAATACCTCTTCACCGGTTTCGAGGATAGCCAATCCATATCCACCCCGCACCATGTACAGCGTTCCCTGCTTATGTTGGTCATCATCCGGCTTATACCCGTACCGCTTTCCTTTCTCGCGTATTATTTGATCATCGGATGCGAGTTCGTGGAGCGCTTTGCGTAACTTTTGGTATGCTTTTTCTTCCGTCATTTGCAGTCGACGCGCAAGGTGACGGGATTTGAATGTTTGTGAAGAATGCTTCACAAAGAAATCCAATATTCTGCGTTTGATTTCTTTCATATATTCCAATTCTATGTATGTATTGTAAATTTAAAATGAAATACTATAATATAAACGAGCTGCATTTACGGGGCGTTGCTCTTCAGAAAATTCTATACTCTGTGACCGGCGTTCGAGCTCGAGAAACATATTCGTCCAACTATCTGAATTAAATACAGGTCCCATCGGAATTTGAAATGAGAAATTAGTGTTGCCGAGATCGTTAAAAACACGCCCCCCGATAGTCCAGTAGAAATTGCGAAGTTCACCGCTTATCCGCAGTTCGGCTGTATCCATAATGTTCCCGCCATACCAGACGATTTCTGCAGTCCGTATAAATCTGACTTCATTGCGGAGGAAATCCGAGAATAGATTTGACAGAAGCGATGTTGCAACACCTGACATAAACGTTGCCGGAATACCGCGGCCGAAATCGGTAGATATAGTTCGGTAGTCACCCGATTGGAGGTCTGTCTGGAACCGGCCGGTAAGAATATATGATATAGCGTCCGTCTCGACGTCACCTTCTCGTTGTTCATTATCGACAAAGAGACTAATATCTAACTGCGGTTCATAGCGATCGCCGGTTATATGCAGCCGCACCTCAACCTGCTCCGGCGCTCCGGTTTGTCTCACCGGATCGTCCACATCGGCACCGGTCCTTTGAACCTGCACACGCTGTCCGGTATAGGTAGCAGTTATATCGAATTCCGGATTATCGGGCGGGCCGACGAAGCTGATCCTTCCCCGCGCATCAAATTTCCGGTAAAACGAATATGCAGAGGGTTCAACGATATCGACATTGCCAACAAGACGCAAACCCGTAAGCTCGTCATGGTATAAGCGCAGACTTGTTGTTGCGATCCTCGCTACCAATTCCTCGCCAGTTGTTTGATTAAATATCATTGTCATCTCAACCCGGCCGTCGGTTTGAATGGTTAAGTCATAATCAAGACCGTCGATAAATGTACTCCCGGTTTCTTGCTGCGACTGTGAGCTTCCCCGCTCCTGAGCAACATCCCGAAAAAACATCTCCAGCGGTGTAAGTCTTTCTTCGTCCGGCTCGGTATCATCAATGGCAATATAATTTACTATCGTTCCGCTCCTGTCATACGCTGTGGTCCGCACGGGTGGTATTGTCAGTGCAGCCGAACGGATAAGCATAGATCCCGTCAATCTCGATTCATCAAGACTACCCACCAGCCGCACGCCATCCGAACCGGTACCTATGATCAGGTCTCCGTATACTGCATCACCCGGTCGCCGCGCACCGGTACGTAATACCTGCAATTGACCGTTCGCTTGTAAATCAAAATCACGGATGGTCAAACCTCGTGTTTGCACGGAACCGGAGAATCGAATCCTTCCCTCGGAAAAATCCCGTCTGCGATTATCTAAATAAAGATGGCTGATAACAAGTTCATTTTGCTGCGGTTCGAGTTTACCGTTGAAATGATATGTCATATTATTCGGGATGAATACAAACTGACCGTCATCGATCTCAAGGTTTCCCTCATACCGGGGTTCTTCAACTGTACCGCTAATCGTAACATCGCTAGTCATCCGTCCGCTGAAATTTCGGATATCCCCCAGGAACGGATCGATAATCGAGAGGTCGAACCCTTCGGAGAACACCTGCACATTAATGGAACCGTCCGGAATTCTCTCACCACCGTCGGCAGGTAATAGGTCTAACGGAATATAACCACCGATCTTAAATGCGGTCTTTGCGGTATCTTCAGTTGAGGCGACATCCGCATTGAAATCAAGACGCCGATGGCTGTAATCGAAATTTCCTGAAACTAAGCCGAACGTCAGGTCACCATAGGTAATCCCGGCTACACTCACCTCCATCACGCCGTCCAGCTCTTCCGTCGTACCGCTGATACGACCCGTAACATCCACCATACCGCTAAAAAACGGCTGTCTACGCAACTCCCTTTCAGGTGAAACTGTTCTGTGAATGTCTTCCAATTCGATATTAGACAATGAAAAATCTATAGAATGTTCTTTATCAAACGCATATAAACCTGACATCTCGATTTTGCTGGCATCATTATGATAGAGGGCGAAATCTTCAAACCAGACACCCTGGTTATCATACCGCAATGCAAGTGAGTCTTGATTTCCAAACAATAATTTTTCATATCCAATGGAAAAAGTATTAAGATCAACGTTCAATGATGTCGAATCAAAATATGCAACAGCATCGACTTCGTAGTTCAAGAGGGTATCGATAAATGCTTCGGAGAATACCGTCCAATCGTTTCCTCGAATATCAGCACGCAGCGCTGCACCATTCACCGCAAGCGATCCTGTATATACGCCGTCGGCCGAAATATCGATCATTGAATATATCCCTTCAAGACCGCGCGCTCTGTAATCGTTATCGATGTTATATGAGCCGCTTATTTTATCCAATAAAATTCTATCTGTTTCTGAAAGATATAAAAAGTGATCGATCTCGATATCGCCGCCGAGACGGAGCATCTGTTCTACCGTACGGAAATACCCGTAAAGTTTGCCTTCAACTTCGATATCAAAAGCGTCCTGACCGAGCAGGACTGCAACAGCATCCATGTTTTTAATGTCAATATCATATACTGTATCAATGGGTTTATCGATTTGTAGAGAACCGCCAAACTCCTCGACCCCGGCAACATCACCGGTCACGATTCCACGGATATCATACCGCACCGATGAAATCAAATGACGAACATGATCGAATGAAATATCGAGTATAGTAGGTAGATCGAATTCACCCGCCAGATATACATCGGCAATTTCAGAGTTTATATTCAATTCACGGAATGACGTATCAATTTCTACCAGTGAGACATATACTGGATCACCGACAAAATCATATTCACGGAAACGGGAGGGCTCAATTTCCATAGCGATCTCCCCGAACATTGATTCGGGCCGTAATCCGGTTCCAGAACCTGTCATAGAAAAAGTGAGATCGCTGACATATGCCGTATCCTTCATAACCCGCGAAAGATCGAGCGATTCGACGGCAAGCTGAATATCGAACGGAGCTTTATCGATATCGTGTATAGAACTTGCAGCGTCTATTGAAAATTTACTGCGCTCGAAATAGCCGGCAGTGTTAAGTTGAAGATCGTAATTATGAGCGGAGATATTCGTGTTCAAGGAATCAAAATCCAATCCGGCGATTTTCATATGCTCGATCGCAAGCTCAGCATCGGCGACGAGATCTTCAAAGGAAGTTCCTTTCCCATCCAACATCACGCGCCCGCTGAGATCTACCGGCAAATTATCCTGCTTCAGAAGTATTGCTAAATCGGCATCCCGCGTGGTAATATTTCCATTATACACGAGCGACGGCTGTGTCAGGTCCATATCAACTTCACCGGAATAATAGCCGGCGGTGGAATTGATATCGATCGTCGAATTGAATTCCCGCTGATTACCGGTATATGATGCCTCGACACCGATCACCCCAAGATGAGAAAAGTCTGGAATATTAAAATGGGGCAGCATGGCATTAACATCTCCCGGATCTATCTGACTGTCGGTGAACGATGCATCGATAAAAAGGCGGTCGGCATCGGTGGCGTTCGTTACCGTACCTGACAATGCCAGGTTTGTTCGGCCCAAACTCAAGCTAATGTACTCTACCGCCGGATCATCAAGTGTACCACCGGCGTCTATGCTGACTTCGGCATCTTCTTCAAGAAACCAGAGCTCCGGTATGAACATTTTCAAATCACCCGTATGCAGCCGGTCTGCAAACAACGAAACATCCATTTCTTTTTCCTCGATCCGTCCCTCATTACCGCCGAGTATATTATACCCGTTTATACCGCCGGTTAAATTGATGTTCGATCGATCGGTGATCACCCGCATTCGATTGATTTGAGTACGGGCAGGTGAAAACGCTGCTTGTAATGAAAGGTGACTGACATGCAAATCGGGGTCGCGCATCGTAAAATTCATCGAGCGGATATCCACACCAAAGTTCCTGCCGTCTGTATTCACCGCCATTGAAATATAGATATTTTTCAGGGTAATGTTGTTGCTATCAAATTTTGGGAATGAAACCGGATAACTATTTTTTGTAAGCGCATCATCCGACGGACGGTAATAACTGAATGAACCGCCGTGCAGTTCGAAATCCTTAAGAGTATAGAGCCAGGAGTCGGACGGCTCCAACTCAACGGTATCGGTTGGTTCTATCTTCCCGTCCTCTCGCTTTTTCACAAGCTGACTTATGTTCAGCACGCCTTCGTCATCTACAATGAGACGAACATCCGGGTTTCTGATCAACAGATTGGTAACAAGCACTTCACGTTGAAGCAAGTTTATAGGATTAATTCTTACCTCAAGCTCTTTCACATAAATTGCCCGTTCATTATCGTACCACCACTCGATATCCTCTAATGTTATACCCGTAACGAAAGTACCGCTGATTTTTCCGATCGTCAGTTCTCCGTTCAAATGTGAGGATGCCTCATCTTCCACAAACTGGCGAACTACATCCTTAAAAAATGCAGTCTGGGTCACCCCGATGACAATTGCCATCAGAAATATTATTATTACAATAGAATAACCGATTATGCGGAATAGTTTCTTCACGATACCACCAAAACACGAAAGTGAGATAAATTATATTCGAAAGTACGAAGCTCGTTCAACTATAGTTTTAATTATTAAAGTTGATGAATGGCCGGGTGAGAGTTCTATGGATTTAATTGTGCCGCCATGTTGTTCCACAACATCTTTCCCTACTATCTTCTCCACAGGCCAATCGGCACCTTTGACCAAAACATCGGGGAGAAGTGTTTGAATTAACTTCAGAGGTGTATCCTCTGGAAAAATTATAACATAATCTACACAAATAAGGTTCGCAAGCAAATATGCACGGTCATTTTCGGTCATGATCGGACGCCCATTTCCTTTAATCGAACGAACGGAAGAATCACTATTTAATCCGACGAACAAAACATCGCCCGCTTCACGGGCTTTGTTGAGATATTCAACATGGCCACGATGCAATATATCAAACGTCCCGTTGGTAAATACGACCTTCTTTCCTTCATCTCGATATTGTTCACGGCGGGATAGAGCATCGCTCTGTGAGACGACCTCACCCATTATGAACGCTCGCTTTCGAAATCTCTTCGGAATTGTCCCGTTCAAACCTTATCATAGTCTCCAGAAGTCGTTTACGATTTATCGGCACAATGCCTATCTCCTCACACACAATGCCTCCGGCAAAATTCGCTATGGATGCCGCTTCGTGTACACTCCCCCCTGCGGCAAGCAAAGTCGTTAATGTTGCAATAACCGTATCGCCCGCACCGCTGACATCCGCTACTGTTTTCGTCCTGGTTGGTACGTGGTGAACGGTACTGTTGTTTTCAATGAGCGTCATACCGTATTCACCGCGGGTAATGAGAACATATTCTGCACGCAATCTTCTCAGCAGTTCGGTTCCATACAGTTCGTAATCGGCGTCTGATCTTAATGGGGTGCCGAATGCCTGTTCGAGTTCACGCCGGTTCGGTTTAAATACGGTTACATCCCGGTACTCAAAAAAATTATTAAACTTGGGATCTACGGTCACAAGTTTGTTTTTATTTCGCGCAATGTGGCTTATCTCATTAATTATATTTTTTGTAAAAACACCTTTATTATAATCTTGCAGTAATATTCCGTCAAGATTGTCTATATTAGCTTTGAGTATGTTAATAATTTGTTGTGCGACCTGTGAGTTTACATCCTGTGTATTTTCCCGGTCAAACCGTACAACATGCTGGCTATGAGCAATAACCCGTGTTTTTATAGTAGTTGGCCGCGATGGATCTTTTATCAAACCGTCTGTCGTAAACCCTGCATCGTGCATAAGGGAAAAAAGTATTTCCCCATTCGCATCGTCGCCGGTAATTCCGATAAGCAGGGATTGTGCACCCAGTTCGGTTATGTTGTTTGCAACATTTGCCGCACCGCCTAACCGCACCGAGTCTGAATTAACCTCAACAACAGGCACCGGAGCTTCCGGTGAAACCCGTGAGACACTACCCCAGAAGTACTGATCGAGCATAACATCGCCGATTACGGCAATCCGTTTGCCCGGTATATTGGCGAATAACTCAGATACGCGGTTTTCATTTATACTTGTTTGCAATATTTCCTCCAATTAATAAAAATTTAGCGAAAACTATGCCAAAAAGCAATTAGAGGAATGGTTATCGGGTACGTTTAAGAATGCGCTCTATAATGCGATCACCCGCCCGAATACTGCATTTTATATACGGACTGTCGGATTTTGGGATTATCGATACGGTATGAAATCCGGCGTCCAGGTATCCTTCTATAATGGTAACATCATCCCGGGTTTTATCATCTGTTATGTTAACTGAAACCGACATACCGCGAGGCAAATACATCGTAAGATAGAGAGTGCCCGGATCATGCGGATCTTCAAAGAGAGGAAACACGAGTTCGCGATCGAGAAGACTTGCAATATTGCTCACATCTTCGATTTCATTTAAGGTAGATACCAGGTAATAATATTCCGGGCGTGCAGGATGATGCATTTCGTCGATAAATGAAACGGTCGTGGCAGGAAGAACGGCAAGTAAATTATCGGGGTTATTGGTATCGATAGGATAATTGATTGAACGATAAATAACGAACCTTTGCGGCAGATTTGATGTATCTTGATGAGGATTGTGCCGATTATTGTCATACATAGCATACCGCAAATGAACCGGTAGTTCCTGCAACGTACCGGCAGTGTCGTGCATACTATATTCATTAAACTGATCGTAGAATATAACATTCCGGTTTTCTTTCCACCGCATATCCGGTGTCTTAGCGCGTGTTTTATATTTTGTCGCCGGAGAAATTGGATTAACGAGATGTGAATAACGAAAATACACCTGTCCGGGAATATTCAACAATCGTGTGATAGAAATCTGACGGGATAATTCGTTCAATATATCGGGGCGAAATGCGCCGATACCGGCATATATATGACGGCCGTGTTTGCGCTGTTTCCAATCGCGCAGCACGACATCGAATCTCGGCTCTAATGTTGCGTTCCAATAAATTTGCGGAACGATATAATCGTGGATACATTCGCGCAGCCAACGTTCTGCATCTTGATAATAATCACCATAGGCAGTTGAGCTGTAAAATCCGGCGACAGATCGATATACCCCCATTGGGGCAGAGCCGATCTTTAAACCGGGCCGTAAAGCAGCAGCATACTGATAAAACTCGCGCACAAAATCGGTAATATTGTCACGCCTCCAGTTGTGTATATCGTCACTACCGCCAAACCGTTCGAAGGTATGCGCGTCATCGAAGTCACGTCCGGGATAACGTATATGATCAAAATGAATTCCGTCGATAGGATAGCGCTCAATCAGATCGAGTGCAACTTTCATCAGATACGTCTGCACACCCGGTTCACCCGGATCGAGCCACCACTCATTTTCATACACCTGCGCCCACCCGGGATTCACATCCAGAATATGCGGCGGCTCTGTATCGTATGGTACCGGCATTGCCCCCCACACTTTATACATATTAAACCATGCATGCACTTCGATACCGCGTGCGTGAGCATGTTTAATGAGAAATGCAAGCGGATCCCATCCCGGATCCTCACCGATACGACCGGTTAGTTCACGCGCCCAGGGTTCAAAAGATGATCGATAAAAAGCATCGCCCCTGGCTCGCACCTGGAATATTATTGCGTTGAAATGTTTCCGTTCGAGTGTATCGAGAATTTCGAGTAAACTTTGTTTCTGCTCCTGGGTGTCGTGTGTTAGCGGCCAGTCGAGGCCGGCGTAGGTCGTAAGCCATACTGCACGGAACTCCTCCTCGGGTTCGTTTGCGTAGCCGACACATTGCTGCACAATAAAAGCCATCAGGAAAACAACGTTCAGTATCCGCATAGATCCTTTTCATCAGTGAACAATTTCCGGATGGATTGTTTGATATGATGTTCATCGGGAGTTTCACCGAATGTTGCATCACCAATTTTGTTAATAAGCGTTAATCGAAGCGAACCCGATCGGACCTTCTTATCGGTGAACATCGCTTCAAAAACTTGCTCTTCATCAATTGATTCGGGAATCTTGGGCGGGGATAACCGTACTAATAACGAACATAACCGCCGGGCGTCCTCCTGCGGTAAACCGCAGTGATTCACCGATATATGGGCTTCCGCCATCATGCCGTAGGTAATCGCTTCACCGTGAGTAAATACTGAATACTGTGTAAGCGTTTCAAGTGCGTGCCCGACTGTATGACCGAAATTTAATATTTCACGATATCCTGATTCGCGTTCATCCTGTTCGACCACCGATGCTTTGAGCGCACAGCACCGCTCGATAATATCAGTAAAAGCATTGACGTCAGGTGATAATAATGTATCGAAAGTGTCGATAATAGTTTCAAAAAAATTTTCATCGAGGATGGCACCGTACTTAATTACTTCTGCCATACCGCTTCGCAATTCACGCTTCGGAAGTGTAGTCAATGTTTTGGTGTCGATAAAAACAAAGCGCGGTTGATAAAACGCACCGATCAGGTTTTTCCCGTATGGTACATTCACCCCGACCTTGCCGCCGACCGAGCTGTCAACCTGGGCAAGTAGTGTTGTCGGTGCCTGCACAAACGGCACTCCGCGATAATAGGTTGCCGCAACGAACCCGGCAAGGTCTCCCACGACACCGCCACCGACAGCAACAATTGCAACATCCCGTCCGCATCTTAACTCATTCAATTGATCGTAAACCTCGCGAACCACCTCAAGCGTTTTATATCGCTCACCCGCAGGTATAGTGATTATATCCGGCCGGAATCCATAGTGAACAAGCCCTGAATGAATCTGCAAAGCATACAATGGTTTTACATTGGTATCGGTTATAATGATTATCCGTTCGGGAAGCTGTAATTCAGAAGCGACCGGACCGAGTGAACTCATAATGCCGGCACAGGTATAGATGGGATAGGTTCGTGCTGACGTTCCATCATCTACAGGAATTGAAACAAGTAATATTGATAATGATCTGTCCACGCTCTAAGTTTATTATATCGTTCGAGAATCGTCGTTATGTAAAATTCCGGCTATTTCATTGAGCACGGACTCCATAATAGTATCGACGGACCGCCGGGTTGTCTCAATAATTATATCAGCTTGCCGGTAATATACCGTCCGCTCCTGGAGCAGCGAATCGATTCGCTTATGCAGCTCAACATCACCGAGTGAACCGCCGTCTTTTCCGCGCAGCAACGGACGATGTGTATGCCCTTGAAGTCGTGTTACCAGTTCCTCGGCATCGGTTTTGAGATACACCAATATTCCGCTTTTTTTGAGGTCCTGTATCAACCCTTCGATAGTGACGGTACCGCCACCCAGCGCAAATACCGTATCGCTTTCCTCAATGAAACGTTTTAAATAATTTTGTTCGAGTGAGCGAAAGTGCGGTTCACCCGACACCTGAAAAATTTCCTCTATCGAGCGCTCTTCACGACTTTCAATCTCATCGTCAAGATCGACATAATTATACCCAAGCGCTTGTGCAAGCAGCGGACCGACAGTACTTTTACCGCTGCCCATAAAGCCGGTCAGGAAAATATGTCTGCGTTTCACCTGAACCACCCCGGCAATTGTTATCTGAAAATTACTTGAAAGTAAGAAAAAGATCGATGAGTTTCAATTTACAAAATACCCGCAAGATTAAAATCTAAAAACCATACCGAGCGTAAAGGCAATCCCGTCGACGTTAATGCGGGATGGAATTTCTCCATCGGGCAGGTTAAACGCTCTCCCCTCATAAGTTATTGTATCATCCTCGAAACGATTTCGGGTTTCAATATCGGGATCACGGAACTTCATCTCGAACCGCATACCAATCCTTGAATGAAAGTAATAGTCGATACCGCTTACGACGTGAATCCCCGGATACACCGACTGTTCCATCGACCCGGATCGTACACCGCCTATTTCATACGTTCGCCTGCCGAGATATATACCCGCACCGCCGCCGATATAAAATCGAAAATGCTCACTGCTTATCGGTATTAAAAAATAACCGCTCAATTCGATGGGGATTATGTGATACCCATCAACGGTCGGCACAAGAAACGTTTCATCGTCCTCTTCGAACCGTGTGATAAAGTCATCCGTTTTTTCGAGATACTCAACGGTTACTCCGAGTATTACATTATACTTCGCTATGCCGATACGGATATCGGCACCGTAGCCGAAAATATGATCGAGGGAATTATACCGGAAGCGGGCCACTTCATCGGCTGCATCGGGAGATGGAAATAACCGGGATGAGGAAGTATACAATCCCTTTACACCGATCGTACGCGTTCGTTCCTGAGCATAAACATCAAGCACAGCAAATACAAGTAAGCTCGCAATAACTATTGTTCTCAAAGGAGAGATCACACACATTGAATATTCACCTTGCCCCGCATTGTTTTGTAATACCTCAACAAAATACATAAAAAGATATTATTTGTAAAATCATTTTGCGGCTATTCACGTTCGGTGGGTGCATCGAGAAATTTCCGCACAATTTCAAGAAATCTATCGGGTGCATCGGAATGTACCCAGTGGCCGGCCTCCGGTATAGTTTCAATTTTTGAATTCGGAAAAAGCTGTTGTATTTTTCCGGCATCCTCGCCGCTAATATATGGAGATCGTCCTCCTTTAATAAACAGCGCCGGCTTCTCCACAGCTTCATCGATTATCGGCCCTGAAATAATTGAGCGGTAATTTTCACGGATTGCTTTTAGATTAAACTTCCACCGGTAATTACCCTCTTCATCCCGGATAATATTTTTCAATATATACTGCCGAACAGCCCGGTCGGGTAAATATTCTTTAACCGCTTCATCGATATCTTGCCGTCTCTGGAATTGCGCCGGATCAACAGCATCGAATACTTGAAACAAATTATTATGCCTCGGATCATAATCCCGCGGCGCCATATCCACTACAACTAATGAATCGACCATATCGGGCCGGTGTGCGGCAAATTGCATAGCGGCAGTTCCTCCCATCGAATGCCCTACAATGTGCGCCGTATCGATATTACGCTCGTGCATAAAAATATAAAGATCATTCGCAAGATCGTCGTAAGTGTGACTGTCGTGATGCGGCGACCGGCCATGATTTCGTTGATCGACAGCATAAACTTGATACGTATTACTTAACTTTTTAGCAATGGTGTACCAATTATCAAGGGTGCCGAATAGTCCGTGTAAAATAATTAGGGGATATCCCTCACCGAATATCTTGAATCGTAACTGCATAATGATTATTGAATAGATTTATATGGAAGGTATAAAAAAATCACGGCGCCGGCGTCTATTGTTTTGGGGAGTACATCAGGGGAGTTATCACAGGCTAGAGCACCGGCACCGTGAATTTATATAGAACTTATTTTTATAATTTTAAGTTTTATTTCCCTTACCCTGTTAATAATGTTGTTTACATCTTACGATTTTTATTTGATATCTGCAATACCTCGCGGAGATTTTTTATAAAAAAATTTTATCCGGAAATTCGATAAATTTGTTCAATTTGCCGATATTTTTTGCGAGACAGTTCGACGCTCAATTCTGCCAATCAAGAACTTCATCGATTGATTGATATGAAATAGGATGATACGTCGGGCGTGCCTCACGGTAAATTTCTTGCGCCATTTCCATTCCTTCCGGGGTCTCGGCGAGCTTTGAATACAAGGGCATCAGAAACTTTCTGCGGCCTTGACTGAGAAGAAATTCTTCCAGCGCCGGATATGCTTCTTCATACCGGTGTTCAATCGCATGCAGCAGCCAGGCATTGAGAATTTCCGAATTCTCGGTTTCCGTGAAGTTAAACGTGTTGTCAAGTTCAACCATTTGCTCGTGTGATAATTCCTCCGACAGATTCATGAGAAAATGCAACCAATGATGCGTTGTCCAGTTTTCAACTTCCATATCCGATGCATCGGTACCGGCAATCCAGGAATCTATTTGATCTTCGACTTTCGCGAACTCGTCGGAATGAATCACCGGACAGTTATCGGGTAATCCGGTACCATACACCCATTCATCGAGTTTCAACTGTTCTTCAAGATCTATTTCCTCCATATCGTCTGCAGGAACTTCGCGCACCGGGTCTTCCAATACAATCCCACGAAAATATGAGAGGAATGCTTCCGAAGTCATTGTTTGGAATGCAAACGAATTAAAGTATTGCAACAGAAAATCGTCAAACCGTTCACGACCGAGATTGTTCTCAAGCATTTTTAAAAAGAATGCTCCCTTGATATATGCAATTGCCGTCATTCCGTCATCCGGATCACGGCCTTTCAGATCAAGATGTAAACGTGTATCCGGATTATCCTCGCCCATCTCTTCTATTGTCGCTATGAGCTCCTGGTAATCAAGATGCCAGAGCATCTCTGCATAATCACGGCCATAGACCTCTTCCATAATACGATTTGTCATATACGATGTAAAACCTTCGTTTATCCAGAAGTCATTCCAGGTTGCCATCGTCACCAGATTACCCGCCCAGGAATGTGCAAGCTCGTGTGCAATGAGCGACAACAATGACCGGTCGCCTGCAATGATCGTGGGAGTTACAAAAGTAAGACGTGCATTTTCCATACCACCGAACGGAAAACTCGGCGGCAAAACCATAATGTCATATTGCCCCCACCGGTATGCACCATACATATTTTCAGCAGCTTTCATCATTTCTTCGGTATCGGCGAACTCCCATGCTGCATCTTCCAGTATTTCGGGTTCTGCATACACACCGATACGATCGCTCAACGGACTGTAATCAAAATCACCGACCGATAGTGCGAGCAGGTATGTCGGTATCGTTTGCGGCATGGTAAATTCATAAACACCATCGGGACTTCTTTCCTGTTGATTTTCGGCACTCATTACCGCCATCAATCCTTCGGGTACTTCAACGCGTGCATTATAAGTAATCCGTCTTCCGGGAGCATCCTGACACGGCACCCACGTTCGTGCAAGCACTGCCTGCGATTGGGTAAAGAGAAACGGATGCTCTCCGCCCGCAGTTTGTTCGGGTTCAAGCCACTGCAATGCCGCTGCTTCGGGCGAGGTTTCATAATATACATTGACTTTTTCAGTTTCCGGTGTTATTGAAATAGTAAGCGGCTGACCGAGATAATCGACAAATTCTCCCAGTGAAAATTCGGTCTCTTCACCGCCGTCATCAAGTGTAACCCGCTCGATTGTAAGATCACGCGTATCAAGCACTATCTCTTCCGACCCGGTGAGATTATTGAACTGTAACGATGCTCTGCCTGATATAATTTGATCGTCAAAATTCAACGCCATATCGAGATCCATATGCGTAACGACTACGTCATCAACGTTGGCGAATGTATGAACATCAACATCATGGTCGGGCACATCCTCAGAAGCACATCCGGCGATGAATATTAAACATACAAGCAGCGATGCGAACATCAGTTTTGTATAATGATTTCTTATTTTCATATTTGTTCCTTTTTTTGGGTTTCTATAGTTTGAGCTTTCAAAACTCTAAGTACCGCTTAGAACAACTCATTTCGTTCCGGGCTAATCGTACGCAGGAGCGGTAATGGTCATATAAAATCGACCGATATTCACATCAAATTCTTCGCCGTTTTCCCGCTGCATTCGATATGATCCTTCCATCGTACCCCATTCGGTATTCAGAGGACAAAAACTGGTATATTCAAATGATTCTCCCGGTGCGAGTCCGGGGGTTTGTCCAATAACGCCCGGCCCCTTAACATCGTCACGATCCCCGTAGGCATTGATAATGATCCAATGTCTGGAGAGCAGGCGTGCCCATTCAGAACCTTCATTTTTGATTGTAATTTTGTACGAGAAAAAGTAATACCCCTCTTCGGGATACGATCGTTCGGGTACATACTTTGCGTCCGCGATGACACGGATGCCGTGTGTTATGGTGTCTGAGTGCAGCGTGTTGGTCATAAATTTTACTCTACAAACTTTTTATAATGATCATATAAATTATAAATATTTTCTACGTACGTCACCGGTTCTATTCCGCTTGCATATCCAAAGTTGACTACTTCGGCGTTATAGTAATCGGGATTAGATTTTTTCAACATGAATTGCTCTACATTATCATCCCATACATCCGGATCGGCATCATGCTTTTCGGCAAGACGGCGTGCATCCTGAACGTGGCCCTGACCTACATTATAAGATGCAATCACAAACTTCATTCGCTCCTCATCATCCTCAATATGTTCTTTCCAGTAGTTCTC
>SKXH01000097.1 GCA_007128495.1 Bacteroidota bacterium | reverse complement strand
GGCATTCGAAAAGTCTCGGGGAGCGACCGTTTCTCGCTGATACGTCAATTTCTCGGAGAATCGGTTCTCTTATCATTGATCGCGTTTGTGTTCGCACTCGTTTTCGTCGAACTGATACTCCCTTCATTCAGAACGCTCGCACAACTACCTGCATCGGTTCATTACATTGGCGACCCCGGGTTTATTGCATTTTTATGTGCAATTACTGTGCTGATCGGACTACTCTCCGGTAGTTATCCAGCCCTATACCTGTCGGGTTTTCAGCCGGCGCGAATTCTCAAAGGAGCGTTTCATTCCGAACGGTCGCAGGCCCGCATACGCAAAACGCTCGTCGTATTCCAGTTCTCTCTCGTTATCGGATTGATATTTGCGACAGTGACAATCTATTATCAGATGCGGCACTTCCAATCGGTCGATATCGGCTATGATAAGGAGAATTTGATTTTCTTTCAGACAACAACGCCTTCAATTCAGAACCGGATGGAGGAGTTTAAAAACGAGTTGCTTCGTCATCCTTCAGTCCTCCATGCATCGTCGACTCATCGGATTATAGGGAATGTTTACGGCGGGTGGAGCTTGAGACTCGATCCCGGTACGAAATACGATGTAACCACTCTTTATGCCGATGAAGATTTTTTTGATACGTTCGGACTTGAGATGAAATCGGGACGGCGTTTCGATCCGGCATTTCAAACCGACCGGACGGAAGCAATTATCATAAATGAAACGGCAGTGGCAAGAATCGGTCTCTCCGATCCGATCGGTGAAAGAGCAGAATTGGAACAGGTCCGAACAGGCAACATCATCGGTGTTGTCAAGGACTTCAACTTTGAGTCGTTGCATGTCAGACCGGTACCGATAGTGATTACGAACTTCCCGAATAACCAGTTTAAACAATATATGAACGTGCGGGTTGCGGGGATCGATGTACCGGGTGCTATTGAACATATCAGAAATACATGGAGTGCATTTGAGTCGGAAATTCCGTTTTCATTTTGGTTTATGAACGACTTCCACAACATTTTATATCGCAACGAAGAACGGATTGCAAAAATAGTTCTCTATTTCGCAATATTCGCCGCGCTTCTTGGTAGTCTCGGATTGTTCGGATTATCGGCATTTTCTGCAGAACGCCGCACTAAAGAGATGGGAATCCGGAAAACACTCGGCGCAGCGGTGCCGCAGCTTGTATCGTTATTAACGTGGGATTTTATCAAACTGATACTTCTTGCAAACGTCATCGCCTGGCCGTTTGTATGGTATTTCATGAACAACTGGCTTGAAAATTTCGCATACCGGGTTTCGCTCGAACCGTGGTTATTCGCACTCGTCGCCGCTGTATCTACGTTCATTGCTATTGTTACGGTTAGCTATCAGGCGGTGCGGGCGGCAACGGCTAATCCGGTGGAATCTCTCAGATATGAGTAAATCATTTGGTTCAATTGTTTGAAATTATTTATTATGATAAAACTTAATAACATTTTTAAATGGTATTCAAATAAATTTGTAAGAACATACGTTTTACGTGATGTTAATCTTCAAATCAATGAATGTGAGTTTGTTACTATAATGGGGCCGTCCGGTGCAGGAAAATCCACCATTCTCCATATCATCGGTATGCTGGATGAACAATCGGACGGTGAGTACCACTTTCTCGGAAAACCGGTACACCAGCTTGGCGAAAAACAACGCTCGGAGCTTCATAAATATCATATTGGATTCGTATTTCAGAGCTATCATCTTATCGACGATCTCACCGTCTATGAAAATCTCGAAACGCCGCTCCTGTATAAAAAAATTAAATCGTCGGAACGGAAGAGTCTTGTCGCCGATACCCTCGACCGGTTCGGCATCGTGGCAAAGAAAGATCTCTTCCCCAACCAGCTTTCGGGCGGACAACAACAACTGGTCGGAGTCGCCCGGGCAGTGATCACAAATCCAAAGCTCATTCTGGCCGATGAACCGACCGGCAATTTAAATACCAGACAGGGAGAGGAAATAATGGAGCTGTTCAAAAAATTGAACGGGGAAGGAACTACCATTGTACAGGTAACCCACTCCGAACGAAATGCGGTCTACAGCGACCGGATTATTCATTTACTTGACGGGCGAATCGTAAAATATCCGGAAGAGGTAACAGTTTAATGCTGCGCAATAATGTTAACCGGATAAATCAGGATGACTACTATGGAATTTAACCGCTGTAATTCGTAATTTCATTAAAAGAATGTATACATACCCCCGGAGCCGGCACGTGAACAGCAATAACAAAGCACAACAAATCCAATACGCCATTTACAAAAAAATGACAGCAGATGAAAAAATCCGCATCGCTACCGGACTCTATTATATAGCAAGATAATAAAACGTGCTGCCCTGAAAAAACAATTCCCGGATGTACCGGAAGCCGAATTAGAGAAAAAACTTCGGGATATATTCCTGCATGCAAGAGATATATCCTGAACTATTTTGCCTTCAATATGGTTTAAAATATGACAAGCAGATGAGAAAAAATGGTACACTTAATCATAATATTGCTTATGTTGACACCATCTCCCAGTCCAGAACCACAGGCAGTGGAAACCGAAGATAAAGAAGAAGCCACACTGGGCGCCGGTTGCTTCTGGTGTGTTGAAGCGATCTACCAGCGCGTCACAGGCGTCCTGCATGTCGAAGCGGGATATTCGGGGGGGACGGTCGAAAACCCCACATACGAACAGGTATGCACCGGTGAGACCGGCCACGCCGAAGTGATCCGGCTCGTGTTCGATCCGAAAATAGTATCGTTTGAAACAATCCTCGAAGTATTCTGGCACACACACGATCCGACAACACTCAACCGGCAGGGAGCCGACGTCGGTACCCAATACCGATCGGTCATTTTCTACCACGATGAGCGGCAGAAGAAAATTGCGGAGGAATCAAAGCACCGGACACAGGAGTCGGGTTTGTGGAACGAACCGATCGTGACGGAAATATCCCCGTTGATCGATTACTACAAAGCGGAAAACTACCATCAGAATTACTACCTCAATAATCCGAATGCAGGGTACTGTTCGGTCGTCATCGCTCCCAAGGTTGCAAAATTTAAGAGAGATTTTCCGCATCTATTAAATGAATGAACCTTCGTGATAAAATCCTGATTCAATTTTGCAAACTGTTCAATAACCGGACATAGTTATTATATCTATCGGCGTCTAATTCACCCGAATCGAGCGCTTCCTTCACCGCACATTGGGGTTCATGCGTATGCGTGCAGTTCGGGAACTTACAAGCATCCGCATAGTCGTTAAACTCATGGAAGTACGCCGGCAATTCGTCCCGGCTTACATCCCATATTCCGAATTCCCGTATGCCCGGTGTATCGAGAATGTAGCCGCTCTGCGGTAATGTAAACATGCGCGCAAAGGTTGTGATATGCTGTCCTTTCCGGAATTTCTTTTTTGTATCGGCGGTAACCTGCACATCCTTCCCGAACAGAACATTTATTATGGTAGATTTACCCGCTCCCGAGGGACCGGAAAGAACGCTTGTTTTATCTCTAACGAGGTTGGTAAAATGTTCTATATTACGCCCATCCGCGGCGCTGATAAAGTATACCGGTATTTCAAGCCGGTCATAATAAAATTGTAAATCCCGCTTGACTTTCTCTTCGTCGCCAAGATCGATCTTATTGATACAAATAGCCGGTTCGAGCTTTCCTTTCCGGGCGGCAACCAGGTATCGGTCAATCAGTGATTTCTTATAGCGTGGTTCATCGACCGAGACAACAATAATTAATTGATCTATATTTGCACCGATCACCTGTTCCATATCGCCGGAGCCGGCTGCCCGGCGGGCAAGTTTGGTTTTCCGTTCTTCTATGAGTTGAATAATACCAACCGTATCGTCTGTATCACCGGTACGGAACCACACGTTATCTCCCACGGCAATCAGCGTTGAATTCGGGTTCTCAGTTGCTACACTTCGAGACGGAACACATTCAAGTACTTTCTTTGACGTATCACTCCCGACCGTTTCAACATAATATGTTCTTCCCTCAATCGCTATAACTTTTCCTTGTTGTAAACCGGTCGTATCAACCTGCCGCCGCTCCACTTTCGATGACAATATTTTCGGCTTGAGGTCGTGAGGTGAAGATTGTCCGCCTTTTGCCCGGTCTTTTAATGCTCGTTTAACTTTAGCCGGTTTATTTTTGCGCTTTGCCGCCATATGAGCATGTGCTCTGTTCTTGCTATTTATAGTATTTTTTAATTACTATATAATATACACTATTCATAAAAAAATAAAATGCTTATACCCGAAAATACCTATATTAATCTTTATCACGATCAGCGGAACCAGCATCTCGTCCGGTACGAAAGAAACAAGAAATTCCTGACCGGTTATGGTGTTGTGCTTTTCCCTCCTGATCTTAAATACGGCACACCCCTAAAATCAGAATCCGGCTATACCTTTTACGCACTAAAACCCGATACAAGTCGTGTATCTAAAAAACTCAAACGACAGACCACCATCGTGTATCCGAAAGATGCCGGCCTGATACTTCTCGAGCTCGGGATTCATTCCGGCAGCCATGTAGCGGAGGTCGGCTCGGGGTCGGGGGCAATGACGTTGATCTTATCAAATATGGTGGGGAATGAAGGCCGGGTATACTCTTACGAACGGCGGGAAGAATTCCTCAACCTCGCCAGGAATAATCATACAAAGTATGGATTGTTCGATAACGTTGAATTTACATTACGGGATATAGCGCAGGAGGGATTCATCGATAATGCAGTGGATGCGGTTTTTATAGATGTCCCTGAACCGTGGAATATAATACACCACGCATATAAAATACTGAATGGCGGACATCCCGCCGGAATCCTCAGTCCGAATATTGAACAAATCCAGGAGTCACATCGAGTGATGGAAGAAACCGGGTTCTTACGGCTCCGGACTTTCGAGATCATAAAGCGGGAGATCATGGTGCGCCGGGGAAAAACCCGTCCGCGTGAACGGGCGATTATTCATACGGGATATTTACTCTTTGGCGATAAAATTGAAAAAATAGAAACCGAAACTTCAAACGAATAATACGATGATCCAAAAAATGATGAAGTATACAGTTACCGGCGGAAATGTGGAGAAGGTGAAAGCAATCGTTGCAGAGTTCATCGAGAATATGCGAAGATATGAACCGGAAATACAATATGATGCATACAGAATAAAAGAGACAAACTCATTCGTTCATATTCTGTGCTTCCCGGGTGAACAGGCAGAACGAGCACACAGAGAAGCGCCGTATACCGCCAATTTTTTCAATGCCATTCATCCGTTTTGCGAGGAACAACCGGTTTTTATCGACCTCGAGAAAATCGAAGGAGTGCTTGGCGGTGAGTATGAGTAGCACGTTTTATTTTATACTATCTCGTTAATCGCCGGTATGTTTTCTATGAATGAACAACGGATTGTTTGATCCATCATAAGCATGTTCCTGTATGTTATTGAGGCCGGGATGCATCGATGCCTTCCGGTTGCCAGAGTTGGATGGGATTTCCTTCGGGGTCATGGAGTGCAGCAAAGCGTCCGTTCGGATATTGCTCGGGATCCACCGTAACCTCAATGCCCGCAGATCGTAATTGTGAAACCATTGCATCGAGGTTTTTTACCCGGAAGTTGAGTATCCACGGACGATTAAATTGATTAAGAAGATCGTTCTCCTCGTTAAACGGAGAAAAAACGGTTGGTCCTTCGTCCTGCCACCACGAATCTTCTTCATAGGTCTTTGGTACACCGGTTATACCGAGATGTTGCTCATACCATTTTGCAAGTTTTTCCGGTTCTTTTGCGCGGAAAAAAATACCACCGATACCGGT
>SKXH01000052.1 GCA_007128495.1 Bacteroidota bacterium | reverse complement strand
GGTAAAGTAAAAGGAAATGTTAATGCCGGTGAAAAATTAGTGTTTGAAGCAAAATCGCAGGTGCGGGGAGAAATAAAAGCTAAAAAACTGGTTATTGATGAAGGCGCTTTCTTTGACGGCAAATGTACGATGGCCGATGAAAAGCCGCAGCAACAAGCGCCGGAAAAAAAATCCTAACTTATGGGTTCTCAAAAGAGCGATAAGGAACGAGAATCATCTCATTCTTCATTCGCTCGGCTTATAACTACGTCCCGGGATATAAGTCCGTATCTTGGCCTCGGGTTACAACTGGCGGCTTCAATCCTGGTATTTCTATTTCTTGGCAGATGGGTTGACGGTAAACTTGGTACCGAGCCCGTTTTTATGATTATCGGTGCGTTTATCGGAGCAGCCGGTGGCATGATCAGTTTTATCCGGACAGTATTAAAACACGATGAAAGACTCAAGCGTGAGAAGCAGCATAAAGATTGACTGGAGTTTTCCGAAGCGTATACTTCTCACGCTGGGAATCATTACGGTGCTTGGCATATATCCGCTTGTAGAGTACGGTACTCCCGAAGTTCGGGCGGGAATTATCATCGGATGTATTATCAGCGTACTCAACGTTTTGCTCGGGTATATTTCAATTGAATATGCCTTCGATAAATCAAACAACACATTTATGAAAGCGGTTCTGGGCGGGATGGGAATACGGTTGGTTGCATCGCTGACCGCAGTTCTTGTATTAATCGAAGTCTTTGATTTTCATATTGTCAGTCTTGTTTCATCGCTGCTTGTGTTTTATTTTGTTTTTATGTTGTATGAGATTATGTTTTACAATAAAAAATTATCATTGAGAAAATGATCAATTCAGAAGAAAATACTGCTGCCGCAAGCGAAGCGGAAGCAGCCGGTCAGGCGGACGAGGCCGGCTGGATACTCGATTATGTTACCGATCAATCGTACCTCGATTTCAAACTGATCGGAAAGATCGATCTTCCGCAGTTTGAACCGATCGAATTGTTCGGCTTGTCGATAAATTTATCACCTACAAAATATGTCGTGTATATGTGGATTGCAGCAATCATCGTGTTTGTAATGATGACGGTGGTTGCCCAAACCTATCGCAAGAGTGTCGTTCCTCATGGGTTCAGCAATTTTATAGAAGTGTTTGTTGTATTCATCCGTGACGAGATCGTTCGGCCGAATATAGGTGAGAAAGCCGACCGGTATATTCCGTTCCTTGCCACGATATTCTTCTTTATCGCCACGTGTAATTTACTCGGGCTTGTGCCGTACGGTATCAGTTCAACGGAAAATATAAGCGTCACCGCAGGTCTGGCGATTATGTCGTTTGTTATGATACAAGCGGCAGGAATGAGGAATAACGGTGTCGTCGGCTATCTGAAAGGGCTTGTACCGCACGGTTTACCCGTGTTCATCCTGCCGGTGATGATCGTTGTGGAGTTCCTTGGTTTGTTAACCAAACCCTTTGCACTCACCGTCCGACTTTTTGCAAACATGACCTCGGGTAAGATAGTTATTCTATCGCTGCTCGGTCTGATATTCTTTTTCCAGACGGTCTGGGTGGCACCAGTTTCGATAATTTTTACGCTATTTATTATGCTGCTTAAGATGTTTATATCGCTTTTACAGGCGTACATATTTACAATGCTCAGTGCATTGTTTATCGGTATGGCCGTACATCAGGAACATTAAATTATTTATATTATATAATTCACATTCATATACTATAAAAAAGAATACATAAAAAAAATAACAGGAGGTACATAATGGACGCATTAGGATTCGCATATTTGGCAGGTGGATTTGGCGCCGCATTGACAATTATCGGTGCTGCATTCGGTATTTCTAAAATCGCTGCGGCAACAATGGAAGCAAGCGGCCGCCAACCTGAAATTGCAGGCGATGTCCGAACGTCAATGATCATTGCGGCTGCTCTTATCGAAGGTGTCGCACTGTTTGCACTTGTTATCTGTATTTTACTTGCATTGAAATAAACGCGTACCGGAAACGGGATTTAATAATCACGATGAGGCGATACTATGCTTAACGTTGATCCGGGTTTAATTATCTGGACTATTATTACGTTTCTAATCCTCCTTTTTCTTCTCCGATTGACGGCGTGGAAACCGATTCTCCGCGCCCTCGATCAACGGGAAGAAAATATACGATCATCACTCGAAGAAGCGGAAAAAGCGCGTGAAGAAGCTGATCGTACCCTTCAGGAGAATAAGAAAAACCTTGAGCAGGCGGAAGAGCAAGTTCAAAAAATATTAAAAGACGGCAGAGCGCTTGTCGAGAAGATGCGGCAGGATACGATCAACAAAGCGAATGAAGAATCCCGCAGAATGATCGAGCATGCAAAAGAGCAAATAGAGCGCGAAAAACAGGAAGCGTTGAAAGAACTGCGGACTGAAGTTGCTCATCTTGCTATTCGGGCGGCAAGCAAAATTCTTGACGAGAAACTCGACGAGAAAAAACATAAAGAGATTGTCGATAAATTTATTGAAGATTTACCCAGTAACTAAAAAGGGCTTCGTGAATGACCAACTTTCGTGTCGCACGGCGCTATGCACGTGCAATTATTACACTTGCTGAGGAGATGGATAAACTTGATAAGGTCGCAGCCGATTTCGAGCGTCTCCGGTCGCTCATAAAATCGTCTCACGACCTGGAATTGTTTGTCCAGAATCCGACTATAGCTAAAACCAAAAAACGCGAGATATTCAGTGAACTCTTTTCCTCGTTGGTTGACGAATTGACGATGCGTTTTCTGTTGCTGCTCGTTGCCAAGGGACGCGAGGCGATTCTGATGGATATTATCGAACAGTATAATTCAATGGTCGATGAAAAGACGGGCATTGTGCGCGCCGAGGTGTCTTCGTTTATCGAAATGAACAAAAAGCAGGGGCGACAACTGCAAAAACAACTCGAGGAATATACGGGGAAAAAAGTATCCATTACCTATAGTCTCGATAGAACATTGAAGGGTGGATTTCTTGCCCGTATAGGCGATACCGTGTTTGATGCAAGTGTGCGCCGGCAGCTCGAAATTATGGAAGAAAAATTTATGTCCGATGGTTCAATAACCAATTAACAGGTGAATGTTTTAAACAAATAAGGGATGCATTATGGCAGAAGTAAGACCAGATGAAGTATCTGCAATTCTGCGGAAACAAATCGACGGTTATGAAAAAGAAGTCGACGTGTATGATGTCGGTACCGTTCTCCAGGTAGGTGACGGTATCGCGCGCGCGTTCGGGTTATCGAAAGTGATGGCGACCGAGCTTGTAGAATTTCCCAACGGCACGTACGGTATGGTTCTCAATCTTGAAGAGGATAACGTTGGTATGATTCTCTTTGGAGACGATACCGGTATTCGTGAGGGTGATACGGTAAAACGAACGGGACGTGTCGCATCTATGCCGGTTGGTGATAACATGCTCGGAAGGGTTATCAACCCAATCGGACAGCCGCTTGACGGCCGCGGACCAATTGAAACGAAAGAGTATTATCCGATCGAACGAAAAGCGCTTGGCGTGATATCGCGGCAGCCGGTTAAGGAGCCGGTACAAACAGGTTTAAAAGCGATTGATGCGATGATTCCGATCGGACGCGGGCAGCGCGAGCTTATCATCGGCGACCGGCAAACCGGTAAAACCGCGATCGCTATTGATACTATCATCAACCAGCGGCATACTCACACCGAAGAAGCCAAGAAGGAGGGTGTCAATCCATTATATTGTATTTATGTCGCTATCGGCCAAAAAGGATCGACCGTCGCACAGGTTGTCGATAAGCTGGAAGAGATGAATGCAATGGATTACACAACGGTGATCGTTGCCTCTGCAAATGATCCAGCTCCGTCACAGTTTATCGCTCCGTATGCGGGGGCAACGCTCGGTGAATATTTCCGCGATCAAGGACGCCACGCTCTGGTGATTTTCGATGACCTTTCGAAACACGCACAGGCATACCGGCAGGTTTCACTGCTGCTTCGCCGACCGCCCGGACGCGAAGCGTTCCCCGGCGATGTCTTTTATCTTCACTCACGCCTGCTCGAACGTGCATCGAAGCTCAATGACGAATTAGGGGGGGGAAGTTTAACAGCGCTGCCGATCATCGAAACCCAGGCAGGCGACGTCTCGGCATACATCCCGACAAACGTTATATCCATCACCGACGGCCAGATATATCTCGAACCGAACCTCTTTAACGCAGGTGTGCGTCCGGCTATCAACGTGGGTATTTCGGTATCCCGTGTCGGCGGTAATGCACAGATCAAAGCGATGAAAAAAGTTGCCGGTCACTTGCGTCTTGAACTTGCGCAGTACCGCGAACTTGAAGCGTTTGCAAAATTCGGGTCCGAACTTGATAAAGCAACGCAGAAACAGCTCCGCCGCGGTGAGCGTTTGGTCGAGTTGTTAAAACAGGATCAGTATGTGCCTGTCCCTGTCACGAAGCAGGTGGTTGCAATATTCGCGGGTACGAACGGTTATCTCGACGAGGTTCCGGCAAGTGAAGTCGGTCGTTTTGAACAAGAGTTGCTGGAAAGAATGGAATTAAAACACGGTGATCTCTTAAATGAAATAGCTGAAAAGAAAGAGCTGAGTGACTCATTGACCGAGAAACTGCACGAGATATTGAAAGAATTTACAGAGTCCTTCAAAGTATCAATTAAGGAAGAGAAACCTGCTTCTTCATAATCTAAGATAATTTCCATGGCAACACTACGCGATATAAAACAACGTATTACCGGTGTAAAGAAAACGCAGCAGATCACCAAGGCAATGAAGATGGTGGCGGCTGCAAAGCTCCGCCGGGCACAGAACAATATTCTATCTGCACGGCCATATGCATACCAACTGGCGGATATGCTGGGGCATCTCGTCGGAGAAGTAGATGTCGGTTTAAATCCATTGCTGCAACCGCGTGAAGTGGAAACTGTATGCTTGGTCGTGGTAACTTCAGACCGCGGGTTGTGCGGGGGGTTTAATTCGAATCTGTTGAGGTCTACCGTCGATTATATAAACAAACATTATAGCAAGCAACGGGAAGAGGGAAAATTAAAACTGGTATGCATCGGTCGAAAAGGGTATGAATTTTTTAAGCGGCGTGATTATCAAATCCACCGTCATTATATCGGATTGTTTTCCCGGCTGAATTTCGGTGAAGTACAGGACATCGTTGAAGACTTGAAGGACGAATACCTGAACGGTGTATTCGATAAAGTGGATATTGCATACAATGAATTTAAAACCGTTGTGTTGCCGAAAATTACCTATGAACAATTCCTTCCCATCCCGCCGAAGGAAATACCGGAAGAATCAAAATCAAAAGCGATTGTCGATTATATTTACGAACCATCACCGGAAGATATCGTAAATAAACTAATACCGAAACATCTCGATATTGATTTCTGGCGTATACTGCTCGAGTCGAACGCAGCGGAGGAGGGCGCTCGAATGGCAGCTATGGACGCAGCCACCGAGAACGCAAAGGATCTGATCAATAGTTTGCAACTGACCTACAACAAAGCACGTCAGGCATCGATAACGAAAGAGATTATGGAAATCGTTGGCGGCGCCAACGCGCTTGAGTCCAGCAAATAAAAAACGTTGACTTCTACCATTCCATTGGCTATTTTGGTAATAATAGTGACTATTAACAATCATTGAGGCGCATGGATGGAACAGCTGGCAATAATCATAATATTAAGCTATCTGGTGGGCTCTATACCTACCAGTATCATTTACAGTAAATATATCCGCGGGATCGATATACGGCAGCACGGAAGCGGGAATGCCGGAGGAACGAATATTTTCCGTGTGCTTGGATGGAAACCGGGCGTTGGGGTAATACTATTCGACGGCCTGAAAGGATTTTTCGCGGTTGCTGTTATTGCCAGATTATATTATGACCCGGTGATCCCGGGAAGCGGTACAATCATTGAAGAGTTTACGCTCGTTCAGATTATTGCGGGTGCCTCGGCTATACTCGGTCACATCTGGACAGTCTTTGCCGGTTTTAAGGGAGGAAAAGGTATTGCGACTGCAGCCGGTATGTTGGTAGGTATTGCACCTGTTGAATTTGCAGTATCGCTTATTATATTTACTATTGTCTTGATAACATCCCGCGTGGTATCGCTCGGCTCGATAAGTGCGGCAGTTGCCTTTCCGCTCACCCTGTTGTTTCGGTGGAATGTTTTTGAGGTAGAGATTCAGGATTATTCTATTCTTGTTTATTTTAGTATAGCTATTGCCATCCTGCTGATCTTCACTCACCGCAGCAATATTAAACGATTGATCAAGGGTACTGAAAACCGGCTCACCTCTATCCCGTTTATGAAAAATAAAAAATCAAGCGGCCAAAAGGAGACCCAATCGTCATGACCATTACCGTTCTTGGTGCCGGCAGCTGGGGTACAACTCTCGCGCTTTTGCTCTATAGCGGTCATCACGAGGTAACGTTATGGACGTATAATTCCGGACATGCGCGTAGTATGCAAGAAACACATTACAATTCGGATTTCCTTCCCGATATCCCGCTCCCGAACGATCTTGTTATAACGTCGGATCTTATTAAAGCCATTGAAAAGTCGGATTTTATCGTTGCCGCTATACCTACACAATATATCCGGTCGGTCTTCGAACAACTCGGCGATGTCGATTTAAGTAAGAAAATAATAGTAAATGTCGCGAAGGGTATCGAAAATAATACCCTGATGACAATATCCGAAATAATTGAAGATTGCTGCCCGACGGTAAAACCGAAACATCAGGCAATTTTATCCGGTCCGAGTCATGCAGAGGAGGTCTCGCGCAATATCCCTACAGCAGTCGTGGCAGCATCACCGAGTCTCGAAACTGCTCAACTTGTACAGCAAACCTTCCTCACACCTTATTTTAGAGTTTATGCTAACAATGATTTGCGCGGTGTCGAATTAGGCGGTGCATTAAAGAATGTTATTGCGGTTGCGGCGGGTATATCCGACGGTATCGGGTTTGGCGATAATACAAAAGCCGCCCTGCTTACCCGTGGAATTGTAGAGATAACAAGATTGGGTGTTGCAATGGGCGCCGAGCAAAGCTCATTTTCAGGGCTATCGGGAATCGGGGATCTTATAGTTACATGTATGAGTAAACACAGCCGTAACCGGTACGTCGGTGAACAAATCGGCAAAGGACGTAAACTGGATGATATTGTTAACGAAATGCTCATGGTCGCCGAAGGCGTTGCAACTACACAATCTGTATATGAACTTTCGGAGCAGTATGGGATTGATATGCCGATAGCTGCCGAAGTCTATCGTATGTTGTTCGAAGGAAAAGACCCGCATCAGGCAACGGAAGAGTTGATGACCCGGGATGTAAAAGTTGAAACGTAATGTCACCGTCACAGCATCCTCTTGATACACCCGTCACGTATGTAAAACGTGTCGGCCCCCGCCGCGCAAATGTATTTGCTTCGATGGGAATACATACCATTCGCGATGTACTGCACATGTATCCCCGTAAATATCTCGACCGCCGCTCAATCGTAAAGATACGCGATCTCTGGCAGTATGTCGATACCGGTACGGAGGTGACGGTGGTCGCAACTGTACGGGGAAAAGATATTGTGCGTAGTTACAAAAAACGGGAACGGTTTATACTTGTTGTGGGCGATGAGCAATCGTTCATGGATTGTATCTGGTTCCGGCGCACACGTACGATGGAACGATTGTTCCGGAAAGGTGAACGGCTTGCGCTTTCCGGACAGGTCACCGATTTTAAAGGGACATTACAAATGGTACATCCCTCCTTTGACCGGTTGACACCGCAAAAAGACGACGAGGAAGATGAACATAACTGGGATGAGATGTTCAACACCGGCCGCATCCTGCCCATCTATACAGAAACCGCTGATATGAAAGAGGTTGGCCTGGAAGGCGGAGTGCTTCGCTCAATAGTGATGCACGCACTCGAGAAATACGGTCATTCGATCGAAGAATATCTCCCGGAAGAGATAATACGTCAACGTAATCTCATGCTATATCCACAAGCATTACCCGCCATCCACTTTCCCCGCTCGGGCGACGAGATACAACGCTCACGACAACGGCTGAAATACGACGAACTCTTTTTCTTACAGATGCTGCTCGGTTATCGCAGACGCGGCGCCCGGCTAGTTCCCGGTATATCGTTTATGGTTAAAAGCGGTCTGGCGCGAAACCTTGTCGACCAGCTCCCTTTCAAGCTGACCGAGGCACAGAAGAAAGTTATTAAAGAAATAGCATCGGATATGGAATCTTCGAAACCGATGCATCGATTGCTGCAAGGTGATGTGGGGAGTGGTAAGACTATAGTCTCGGTCCTATCGATGCTCGTAGCGGTCGATAACGGCTACCAGGCAGTATTTATGGCGCCGACCGAGATACTTGCCGTTCAGCACTTCACCACAATACGACAGTTGTTAGAACCGATAGGAATAGAGCCGAAACTATTGATCGGAAGTCAGAAGAAGGCGGAACGAGAACCGGTCGAAGCATCGGTTGCAAACGGCGAGGCGAAGATCGTTATCGGGACGCACGCTCTTTTTCAGGAAAGTGTATCATTTTATAAACTCGGATTGATTGTCATCGATGAACAACACCGTTTCGGTGTAATGCAGCGACTTCGATTATATGAAAAGGCAAAAACACCCGAAGTAAACGGCAGAGCTCCCGACCTTCTTGTGCTCACTGCGACGCCGATACCGCGCACATTATCATTAACCCTCTATGGCGATCTTGACACATCGATCCTTGATGAACGACCGCCGGGACGTAAATCCGTTAAAACCGCAGTTCGGTCAAAGAATGAGAGAGATAAGGTTTATGCGTTTGCACGCGATGAAGTTAACAAAGGTCGGCAGGTCTATGTCGTTTATCCACTGATCGAGCAATCGCAAAAGGTAGATTTAAAAGCGGCCAAAGACGGATATGAAGAACTGCAAAAAGGTATATTTAAGGAGTATATTGTTGCATTGCTGCACGGCAAAATGACCCGTGAAGAAAATGAGGATATCATGGCGCGGTTTCGCGACGGCAGGATCGATGTGCTTGTTGCGACGACGGTAATCGAAGTCGGTGTCGACGTTCCCAATGCAACCGTCATGATAATAGAGCATGCCGAGCGCTTCGGCTTATCGCAGCTTCATCAGCTCCGGGGAAGAGTCGGACGCGGCAGAGATCAATCGTACTGTATCCTTGTTCATTATTTAAATCCCTTTAATAAAGCTGCGGCATTTAATCGCGGGACATTAACTGAGCGATCATTTGAAAAAGCGGAAGAGAAGGAGAAAGGTATGGTCCGGCTTGAAACGATCGCTTCGACGGAAGACGGTTTCAAGATCGCCGAGGTTGATTTAAAACTCCGCGGGCCGGGAGATTTTTTTGGTGTACGCCAGAGTGGTTTCCCCGAACTTAAACTTGCCTCGCTCATTGATGACCGTGAACTATTATACATTGCGCGTACCGATGCTTTTGCAATTGTTAAAAATGATCCGCATCTTCGTGAACATTCGCACGATGCACTCCGCCGGCATTTTGAACACTACATGAAACCGTTGCTCGAACTTACCAGAGCAGGATAAATATTAAAATAGATATTACATATCTTTCCAATCGAAAAACAATTTTTATATCATATCAATCATGACGCTGCACACCCATGCAGTGATGTAATCATCTTTTCATTAGTACATGCATTCGAAAAATTAGTTTATCATCGTGTAAATTTTTTTTTCATAAAGTGTGTTTTTTCCTTGACAAATGTTTATAAATGTTTATATTTACATTCAATTAACGTTTTATACTTTATGATTTATTTATGCATATAGTTTTAACATATAATGTTAAGAAAGAGCAGACAGTAACAAACGATGTGAACGACTCTTTCGATCCTTCGAGTAGACCATCCGGTTATACTTCCATCGAACCGTCACCTCAGTATGAAGATACCTATGCCGAATGGGACAGCTGGGAAACGATTAATGCATTACGAGATGTAATTGCATCGCAATATAAGGTAACGCTTGTTGAAGCAAATGAAGATGCATTTGAATTGCTTCGATCTTTACGTCCGGATTTTGTATTTAATATTGCCGAAGGTTTTCAAGGTGTATCGAGAGAATCACAGATACCTGCAATGTGCGAGATGCTGCAGATACCGTATCTCGGTTCTGATCCTCTCACACTCTCACTCTGTCTGGATAAGGCGCGGGCGAAAGAAGTATTAACGTATCATAAAATACCAACACCATCATTTTTTGTATGCGAAACAAGTTCGGCGCTTAACGGTCGAGTGCTCACCTATCCACAGATGGTGAAGCCGTTGCATGAAGGTTCGAGCAAGGGTATCTATAATTCATCGCTCGTTTATTCGGATAATGAATTGCGCGATGAGGTGGATCGTATCACAAAACGGTACGGGCAGCCGGCACTTATTGAATCGTTTTTACCGGGTAAGGAATTCACCGTTGCATTGATGGGGAACGGTCAAAATGTAAAAGCCCTTCCGATCGTCGAGATAAAATACGATGCATTACCCGAAGGGGTGAATCCGATTTATTCTTATGAAGCAAAATGGATATGGGATACCCCCGGGCAACCGCTTGAAATATTTTCATGTCCGGCGCAAATAGATAATCAGTTGCAGCAGGCAATTGAGCACGTGTGCATCGAATCATACCGGATACTTCGTTGTCGTGATTGGTCGCGAATCGATGTGCGACTCGATGAACAAGGTGTTCCTCATATAATCGAGGTCAATCCGCTGCCCGGGATATTACCGAATGAAGAAGATAACTCCTGTTTCCCGAAAGCCGCTCGAGCCGCCGGATTGAGTTATGAAACTCTTATTTTAAATATAATTGACATTGCAAGAGAGCGGTGGAAATTATCATAATATGAAACTTATTGAAGTTTATGCGAGTTAATAAATTATCGTATTTAAATAAAGTTGTTTTTACACATTATAACACCGGTCTGTAATGGATGAAAAATTGCGCGTCCTCGTATTATTTAATGACCCTGATTTACCGGGTACTGACTCTGAAACCGTCGTGACTGCCGACGGCATGGTTGAGAAAAAAGAAAAAGTAAACGCGGGTACGACGGAAACAAGCGTCGTCGATATATCGAGTGAGGGGTTGCAGTCCGAGGTCGAAGCCATCTGCGATGCGCTCGAAGATGTGGGTATGCAGGCGCGATATCTGAATTTGAAGAACGACGTGGGATTGCTTATTGAGACACTGCAACAGCGTAATATGGATGTGATCTTTAATCTTGTTGAATCGTTTCACAATGAGTCGGAACCGGAGATGCATGTCGCAGGATTATATGACTTGTATAAGATTCCGTATACCGGAGCGGGTCCGAAAGCTTTGGGAAATTGTCTCGATAAGATATTAACAAAGCAATTGCTGAAGAGTTATCGAATTCGTATTCCCCGGTTTAAAATTATTCATAAATTACCGTTACAAACACCGATCGGCATACCGTACCCGCTTATCGTTAAACCGGTGCATGAAGATGCCAGTGCCGGTATAGAAAACGATTCCGTTGTCAGAAGCAATAAACAATTGGTTGAACGTATAGAGTATATTCATCGATGGTTCAAACAGGGTGCCTTAGTAGAAGAATATATTAAAGGGAGAGAATGCAATGTTTCTGTTGTAGGTAATGATCCTCGTATAACATTACCCGTTTCGGAGATCGATTTCAGCGGGATGCCCGATCATCTTCATAAAATTGTAAGTTATCAGGCAAAGTGGATGCCCGATCACGAAGCGTATAAACATACGGTACCTGTCTGCCCGGCTGATATTTCAGAAAAACTATCGCGTGAATTAAGCCGGACTGCAGTTATATGTGCACGTATACTCGAAACACGCGATTATGCCCGGGTAGATATGCGTGTAACCAAAGACGGAACGATTTATGTTCTCGAAGTAAATCCTAATCCGGATATATCGCGGGATGCGGGGTTGATGCGGGCTGCATCGGTCTACGGATGGGATCATGGTGAAACGTTGAAACGTATAGTTCATTTCGCATATGAAAGAAAATGAAAACCTCAATTCGTCCGTTAGAAGAAAATGATAAAGATGTTATTCGTACTATATTGAAAGATGCACAGATGTTCCGTGATGATGAGATCGAGGTCGCGATTGAAGTTATAGACGAATATCTTGATGATCCTGTAGAAAGTGACTACTGGTCGTATGTTACCGTTGATGAACGAAATAAGGTAGCGGGGTTTGCGGTAATCGGTCCGAATCCGATGACCATCGGTACATTCGATCTGTATTGGATAGTAGTAGATCAATCACGACAGCGCAAAGGAGTAGGAAGTCAATTGCTTGAGTTTGCCGAAGAACGTGTTATCGAGCATAAAGGAAGATTGATCATCGCAGAAACATCTTCCAAGCCGCTCTATTTGCGTACAAGGAATTTTTATAAACAACAGGGCTACTCCGAACTCGCTCAAATACACGATTACTATGACGTCGGAGATGACCTCATCATATTCGGAAAATACCTGAAGGAGGTATAATGGAACAGTGGCAAGAACTGTTGCGCAAGAGCGTCGACAGCGGAAAAGACATTGTAGATAGATTCGGCTTCGATCCGGAAGTTGCCGAACGGCTGAATACATTGTTTCATATTCGTATTAACCCGTACTATCTGAGTTTGATCAGATATCCTGGAGATCCGATCTGGTTACAATGTATTCCCGATGAAATAGAGCTGGAAGAAAATGAATTCCCCGAGGATCCGCTCAATGAGGATGCTGATAGTCCGGTGCCGAGTATTACCCATCGGTACCCCGATCGTGTTCTCTTCCTCACCACCAGCCAATGTTCTATGTATTGCCGCTTCTGTACCCGGAAACGGAAAGTCGGCGATTCCGATAAGATCAGTATGAAATTCATTCAGGACGGACTCAACTATATAAGAGAGCATCCTGAAATACGCGATGTGATACTTTCCGGCGGCGATCCGCTGATGCTCACCGATTATATGCTCGAGAAAATCCTGAAAGGATTGCGTGATATTCCACATGTTGAGATTATCCGTCTCGGAACCAAAATGCCGTGCGTGCTTCCGCAGCGTGTAACGCCGAAGCTCATTGAGGTGATAAAAAAATATCATCCGATTTATGTGAACACGCACTTCAATCATCCGTGGGAATGCACGCCCGAAGCCAAAAAAGCATGCGATATGCTGGTCGATGCCGGCTGCCCGGTCGGTAATCAGGCGGTGCTTATGAAAGGCGTAAATGACGATCCTGATGTGATGCTCGAGCTGATGCGTAAATTACTCGCCATGCGTGTTCGTCCGTATTACATCTATCAAGCCGATATAACCAAGAGCGCGAATCATTTCCGCACGCCGATAAGTAAAGGTTTGGAAATCATGGATAAGTTGCGCGGTCATACATCGGGACTTGCAATTCCCTATTACGTTATCGATGCACCGGGCGGCGGCGGTAAGATCCCGCTCCTTCCGCAATACGTGCTCGGCAGGAACGGTAACGATATCATACTCAGGAATTATAAATATGATATCTTCACTTATCCCGATGTTGAAGAGGAAAGCGTGAACGATGCCAAAATAGAAAAACAATACATGCGAAAACCCCGTCGTACGCGTAAGGCCAAGCGCCCCAAACGAAAAACGACAACGGCACCGAAAAACGAGAAGTAAGCCGTACTTAATCCGGTTTTTAAAATGAAGCGATACACTTACATCCGTTGCGGTAGGTGTATCGCTTTTAATTTATATGGAGTGATCATGTTTATAATAGTATTTATTTTTACATTGTTGATTTCAACGACTGCATTCGGGAACGACACCGGAGAGCCGCTTGCAGGTCTTGATGCATATATCGAAAACGGCATGGACGACTGGCAAATACCCGGTCTGGCGGTTGCTATCGTTAAAGACGACGAGATTGTGTATGCAAAGGGTTTCGGAAACCGGAAGCTCGGAGAAGCAGAACCCGTTGATGAACATACTCTCTTCGGAATCGCTTCGCTTACCAAAGCGTTTACCACGGCTGCCATCGGTATTTTGGTGGAGGAGGGAAAACTCGAATGGAATGATCCCGTCGTCAAATATCTTCCCGATTTCCGGTTATATTATCCGTGGATGACACACGAGATTACCGTTCACGATCTGCTGATTCATAGAAGCGGTCTTGGAAGAATGATCGGTAATCGTCTGCAGTTTATGACCGGTAAAGGGCCCGATGAACTGACCTACAGACTCCGGTATCTTGAACCCATGGCGGGTTTTCGTGCAGAGTATATTTACAACAATATGATGTATATGGTTGCCGGGCAAGTGATTGAGGCGGTGAGCGGGCAGCGATGGGATGAATTCGTTGCCGAACGGATCTTTGAACCGCTCGGTATGGAACGAAGCAACTTAAGCATTTACGATCTCGACGGTGAGGAGAACGCTGCATGGCCGCATCAGTATATTAAAGGAGAAGTGCAGGTAATTCCCCGCCGCGATTTTGACAATGCAGGGTCTGCCGCCTCAATCAATTCGAGTGTATATGAGCTCGCACAATGGATGCGTCTCCATCTCGAAGATCCCGGTTCATACGATGGTACTCAGGTCATTGATACGACAACGATGCGGATGGTGCACAGGCCGCAGTCTGTTATACCGGTTACAGACCCGTCTACCGAATTTGCGGCATACGGATTGGGATGGGGTGTGCGATTATATAATGATCGCATTATATCGCGTCATTCAGGCGCTACGGATGGTATGAATTCTATTATTGTTCTGGTACACGAAGAAAATCTCGGTATTGTCGTTGTTACCAACATTTTCAATGATTTTAAGAACGCACTTGTCAACCACGTGATCGATTCTTTCCTCGGTGTACCGGATGAAAAGGATTGGCATGAAAAATACCTGACGGAGTATGAAGAGGAGTACAAACAGGTACAACAAAGACGCGAGGAAATTCACAATGCCCGCGTCAAAAATACACAACCTTCGCTGCCTGTTTCCGCGCGGTCAGGAAGATATTATGATTCACTGTATGGTGAAGTTACTCTCAGCGTTCAGGATGATAATATGTATATTACGTTTTGGGACGATGATTCGCTTGTCGCCGATCTCGAACACTGGCATTACGACACCTATCGGGCAGTCTGGCGCAATCCCGCACAGCGAGAAAAATTTATATGGTTCGATATGGATAAGACCGGGGAGACAGCGGTGCTGAATGTTGAATTCAATCTCCGGCCCGAACTTCTGCAGGTGGGTGCGTATCCCTCAAATTATACGCGTACCGTACGGTTTAAAAAGGAAAATTGACTTGACTATATACAGCTTGTGAAAATACTTCATACTGCCGATATACATTTAAAAAACTACGGCGACGAACGTTGGGAGACGCTCGTATCTCTTCTTTCCATTGCCCGTGAACAAAACGTTGGTGCTGTTGTAATCAGCGGGGACCTTTTCGATAAAGACCTCGATGCGGAAAACCTGCGGCCGAATATTCGCGATGTCTTCAGCGGGAATAGATTTCCGGTACTCATTATCCCGGGCAATCACGACGCTCAACTGATGGCGGATATGTATTTCGGCAGCGATGCGGTTGTAATCTCCGATCTTACCGAACCGTATATTATCGATGATGTTGCTTTTTATGGTCTCCCCTTCGAATCAATGGATGAACACCGGGTACTTGAGCGGCTGCATATATTAAAAAATCATCTGTCTGATGAAACCCGTAATGTATTACTCTATCACGGTGAATTGCTCGATGTAATGTTTAAACAATCCGACATTGGGGGCGAGAGTGAAACAGGATATATGCCCGTCAGGTTATCGTATTTTACCGATCTCAATATCGGTTATGTCCTTGCAGGTCACTTTCATACACGGTTCGATGTACGGCGGCTGCCCGGCGGGGGATATTTTATATATTCAGGTTCACCGGTATCCATCACCCGGCGCGAGACCGGGCAACGCAAGGTCAATCTGTTTAGTGTCGGTGAACCGCCTGCCGAGTATCCGGTAGATTCACCGCACTATGAAGAGTTAGTTCACACGTTCGACCCACTTGATGATTCCGACCCGGTACGGGCGATCGAAACTAAACTTGATAACATCCATCCCCGGGCACGGGTATTGGTAACGGTAAACGGTTATTATAATAGAAATATGGTGGGTACGAGTGAAAAGGAAATGGCCCGACAAATTACGTCGCTTGTCAGGAGCCGCGGTTTTGATCCTCCGGAGCTTACATTCCGCGATATTCAACATATTCTTGAGGACGATCTTTTCACCGCCTTTATGTTCAAACTGGATACGTATGATTTGGATACTGAAAAAAGGCAGCGAATACAAGAGCATGCCATCCGCGCAATGATAGAGGCAAAACAATGAGGATACGTGAATACGCCGTCAGAAGATACGGACCGTTGCGCGATACGGGAAAAGTAATTCTTGACGATTTTAATTTGATCTACGGCAATAATGAAGACGGCAAAACCCTTACCATTGATGCACTTGTAAAGCTCCTGTTCGGGAAAGCATCCAAGGAAAAGGAGTTTGCAGCGATCGAGCGTGTTGAGGAAGCTCCCGACGGGTATGTCGTTATCACCGACAGGAACAACGAACAAATCAAGTTTCCGGGTAAAGAAACTTTTTCTTCAATTACCGGATTATCTGCCGGGGAGTGCAGCAACATTTTTATTATTCGTAACAGCGATCTTTCGATCGAGAACGAAAAGGCATTCTACAGCGGTGTAACCGAGCGGCTTACCGGATTGCGAACCCGGTATATAAACAATGTAATAGAGGCATTACGCTCAATAGGAAAACTTACTCCCGGCGGCAGATTTCAGGATAGCGGCGATGAACGTTTGAAATCAAGGATCGAGGATGCAAACTCTTTGATCGGAACGATCGATTCGTTGATAAACGAATATCGGTCAAAAGATATCGACAGGGCGGAACAACGCATCGCTTATCTAAAGGAACGTCTGCGGCATTTGTCCGGAGAGTTGGATGAACTTAATGAGGCCCGGCTGCGGGAACAATATGAGAAAGGGAGTGAAGCGCTTGAAAAATTGATAAACGCCCGTGATGACGTACAAAGAGTGAAACAATTTAATGAGTCGGAACTCCAGAGGTGGAGGGATAATGACCGGGATATCGAACGGTTGAACGATGAACATACAGTATCGGTAAAAGAATTGGAAAAACAGCGGGAAGAACTTCGCGAGGTACAGAAGGAAGTTAAAGAACAGGAGGCAACCTGGAAACAATATGAAGATAAGAAGCGGGGGCTTGATGAAACGATACGTCCGCTGCTCAAGCAATATGAGGAAAAACGTGCAGCCATACCGAAGTTCGAATCGAAAAAGAAATTTTTCGGTATTGCCGGCATTCTTTCCGGCGCTCTTTTCGGTATCTCGATGGTGGGTGTGCTGATTGCTCCCGGCATCTTTTTTTATATAACAACGGCTTTGATGTTTACCCTGTTGATTATATCGGGGTCGTTGTATTATCTGGCTCTTAGGACCCTGGCTTCCGTATCCGCGGAATTTCAACGGCTGATTACCGAAGCGGCACGGTATAATCTGGATGCCGATTCTTTGCCACGGATGGCTGAAAAGATCGAATTATTTGAAACTGATTACCGTCAAACAGCCGAACGTTTGCAGGAACGCCGTTCGGAAATGCAAAATCTTCACCGGCGTGTGGAACATCTTGCTCAAGAAACCATACCCGGTATTGAACACTCTATCAAATCCTGCAATAAAGAAATCGATTCCATACGGGATGCATCCGGTGAGGATTCGCTCAGCGGTTACCGGGAAAAATTATTACAAAAGACCGAACATGAAAACATTATCCGGACACAGGCAGCATTATTGAAACGCGACTTTGGTGAACGGGCCGGCCCGGTAAACGGTAACGTGGAATATTGGCGGGAAAAAGTGAATGAACTGGAACAGTATAAAGATAAAGCACGAAATATAGATTACGATGAACGCGAGGTCTCACGTTTGCAAATAGAACGGCAATCGATCACAGAAGAGCTTGAAGCTCTTGAAAAACAGCGCGGCACGATAGAAGAGCGAATGAGGGAAATTGAAAGAAAAGGCAATACGATATTGCAAACCGGAGATGAATATATTTATTGCCATACACTTACCGATCTAACCGCTATCCGTTCCATGCTCCGGGATTTTATAAGTTACCATGAATCGGTGCGAGATGAAGTGTTGACCGCCATGGAAATTTTTAGTGCCGTTCAGGAAGATGAACAAAAGAAGATCGGTGAGTTATTCGGAGCCGACCGGCCGGTATCTGATTATTATAACCGCATTACCGGCGGAAAATATACACAGGTTGAATACGATCAAACCAATGCTACGATCGAAGTTGTGCAGGCAAACGGAAACCGCCTTATCGCAAATAAACTTTCGGGAGGCGCATACGATCAATTGTATTTTGCAATACGGCTTGCGCTGGGGTGGGAGTTATTAAAAGGCGATACGGGATTTTTTATTCTCGATGATCCGTTTATAAAATCGGATAAACGTCGTTTACATGAACAGTTAAACACGCTGCGATACATAACGGAACAGGGATGGCAGATACTGTACTTTTCCGCAAAAGAAGAAATTTTAGATGCGCTGCACAATGAAACAGATAAAAACAATATAAAATTAATCGATTACCGGAGGATAGCATGAAGTGGAAATTATCAGTTGTAATGCTTATATGTGTGCTCTTTTTTGCAGCATGTGGTGAAAGCCCTGTAGAAGACGCGGCGGTAGCAGTTATTATTATAGACGGCTTGCGGCCTGATAAACTCGAAGAAGCTCATACACCGTTTCTTGATGAACTCCAGGCAGACGGTGCATTTACCCCGCAAGCGCTTGCAGTGATGCCGACGATCACGCGAGCGAATTTTGTAACTATACCCACCGGTGTGCATACCGACCGTCACGGCGTTGTGGGCGGGACGTATCGCGACGATGACTATAATGAACAACGAACTGATGCACCCACCTACCGGGATGCACAGGAGGATGT